>JANYFP010000053.1 GCA_025362555.1 Verrucomicrobiota bacterium | reverse complement strand
AGTAGGGAATCAGGGCGTTCCAGTCCCAACCGTAGATTAGCACGACGTCGTCCTTGGCCGTGGCGGCGCGGACGAGTTCGATCATGGGTGGTGGCGGCGCAGGCGGGTGCTTGAGGGTTCGGGCGTAGTCGGCGCCAAAATTTATTGCCTGAAGGCAAAAGAAAATGAGCAGCACGCGGGCTTTGATCGCGGCGGAAATTCGGGGTGTCTCGATCAGCCCCGCGAGAATAGTCCCGGCGGCGGCGGCGGCGAAGAAGGCAGAGGGGAAATAGTAATATTCATGAATCGCAAAAAGATTGGTGAACAGCAGCGGGCCGATGAAAAAACCGGCGGCGCAGCCGAGGGCCGCGCGTCGATAGCGCGGTGCGATAAAGCCGAGTCCGATCGCCAAAGGCACCGTCGCCCAAATCGAAATGGCGCCAATTGACCACTGATGCGCGACGATTTTCCAAAACGCCGGATCGAGCCGTTGGGCCAGCGTGCCGAAGTGCCACGCGGACAAATTTTTTGAGGTGAGCATCACCGCGATCGGATTGGCGAGCTTGATCGCGTCACTGAATGACACCCACCACGTCGCCGCGGCGATGATCGGCAGCGCTGGTACAGCGGCCGCGATGATCAGGCGTCGGACGTTACCCGAAGTCCGGCCGCTCGTCGCCGGACGCACCGCTTTCCACAGCAGGAATAGGGTGTAGAGTGCGGCGGGTACGCCGAAGAGAATAAAAGTTGTCACTTTGACGAGAGCGGCGAGCACCCCCGCGAGCAACGCGACTCCCGTCCAACGCCAGTCCGTCCGCTGAAGGCTGCACACGTACGCGTACAAAAACCACACGGCAAGGGCGGCCGCGCAGGATTCGATCATGAAGGCGCGTGAATAAAACAAACACACGGGCGCGGTGAGCAATGCGGCTGGAATGAGCAACCGGCGGCGCGGATCGGGTTCGATAAACTTCGCGAGTCCGTAAACAGCGGGCAACGCGGATAGAAAAAATAATATTCCGAGGGTGCGGGCCGCCGATACGAGGGAGATTCCCGTGGTATCGGTCAGTCGCGCCACGAGCCATTGATAGAGGGGAAATTCCATCGGGGCCGACCAAGGTGGCCCGAACACCGGCATCAGGTACGCGAGATGAAAGCCATCGTGTTGAATCCAGTACGCAGTGAGTGCGGTCTGCGTTTGCCGGAATTGAAAACGATCCAGGAGCGAGGCATCCCACGCGCGCGTCATCACCCAGAGAGCGGCAGCGAGCAGAAGTCCCGCGAGCGCGGGAGCCAGCCAGCGTTGACTCGCGAGTGAATCAAAAGGCCCGGTGTTTTTTGGGGGCGGCATGGCGCAGGGAAATCAGGCGTTGGTGTATCCCACGGCGGCGCGGCGGATGCCTTCCGCGAGTGACACCTGCGGCTGCCAGTCGGTGGCGGCGACGAGGCGGTGGTTGGCGAGGCGGCTGTCTTGGACATCCCACGCCGCACCGGCCTGGCATTGGAGTGCGACCGTGCGCCCCGTATTTTTTTCCACTAACGCGATCACCTCGCGCACGCTGTGGGATTCGCCGGCGCAAAGATTGAAGGTGCCGGTGAGACGACGCGTGATGACCTGTTCCAAAGCGGAAAGAAAATCGGTGTAGTAGAGAAAATCTTTTTTGGCGTGGCCATCGCCCCAGAGCGTGAGGGGTTGCCCTGAAACGGCGCAGCGCAGGGCGTGCGGGATGATGCCTTGGGCTCGGCTTTGCGGGACGGGATAGCCGTAGGGATTGGAGATCCGCAGAATGGTGCAGGCGAGATTGTGCCGTGCGGCGTGGGTTTCGATCAGGGCTTCGGCGGCCAGCTTGGCGCGGGCATAATGGCCGATGGGTTGACAGCGATCGCTTTCGAGATTCGGCCGGCCGGGCGCATTGCCATAGACGGCTCCGCCCGAGGAAAAGAAAATGAAGTGCAACCGGTCGCGCGCAGCGGAGGCCGACATCGCGGTCAGCATTTTTTCGAGCATCGGCAGATCGTGTTGCCATTCGGCGCGCGGATTTTGCTCGGACGTCGCTGGCAGTGTGCTCCACGCCAAGTGCAGCACGGTGTCCGCCAGAGCGAACGAGGCGCTGTGTTCCAAGTCCGCCAATGCGCCAAACCCATCGCCCCGCGTGCGGGAGAAAGGTGTCACGAGGTGAGCGGGAGCGCGGAAGTGATCGGCGATCAGTGAGGCCAGACGACCGCGACCACCGGTCAGGAAAATACGTTTGGGCTGGGGCATGAAACTCTACGTTGTCAGGTCCGCGTAGAACTTGGCAAGCGCCTCTGCGCTGCGTCGCCAGCTGAAATGTTGCGCGGCAAAAGCGGTGGCTCCTTGGGCCAGCCGCTCGTACAGCGCGCGGTCGCGGCGCAATTCGCGTACGGCATGGGCGATGCCGTCGGCATCGGCTTCGTCCAGCACGTAGGCATCGATGCCGTGGCGGAGGCTGGTGCCGAGGTTGGTGCGCGGCAGCACCACGGGCCGGCCCAGCGCAAAGAATTCCGGCAGCTTCGAGGGGAAGCGATAGTCGTTGAAGGCATCGGCCCGGCCGGGTTGCACAAAAATATCGGCGAGCGCCATGAGGGGCGGCAGGTGCCGGTGCGTGTGGATCGGACCGAGCTCAATGACGTGCGGTTTGATTTCCGCCGAATCTGCTCCGAGGAAATCGACGCTGTCCGTGCCGGCCCGGATCAAACACGTGGCATGTCCGGTTTGATTCAGCAGGAGAACGGCGCGATAGAGCGCACGCATTTCGGCGGCGTTTGACGCGTGGGTGTTGCCGTGATAAAACAGGATGGTCGTTGCCGGATCCAATTGGAGGGCGCGGTGAAATTCTTCGGCGGTCGGTCGTCGAAAAAAATAGCGCGGATCGGCCGCCGGCCAGAGCGTGACGCGCGGCTTTCCTTCGGGCACGAAGCGGTGCAGTGAGTCAATGATCGTGGTGATGCCGTCGGCCGCTGCGAGGAATTCACGGCTGAGAATGGGGTGCGAAAAGTCCGGCGTGATCAGTGTGGCGAGCTCGGGCGCGGGGAGTGCGGCCAGCTCGGCCCAGGGACGCTGCAGCGTTTGCGCGAGAATCTCCTGTTCGTTGTCTTCCAACTGCACGATGAGTCGGCCACCGTAGCGGCGTTGGAGCTCGAGGCTGGTCAGTCGTACGCATTCGCGGGTGGTCCACGCGTGAATCAAATCGGGACCGCGGCGATTGATGAATTCAGCTCCATTCGTCACGGCTTCGGCAAACGGTTTGGCGCGGAAGCGCGGGGCATCGTGGTAGGCGAGCGTGCCGGGATCGCGTTGGGCTGTGATCACGCAGTCGTGGCCGGCGGCGGCCAATTCGTTGGCCAGCGCAGCGACTTGCAGTGCGCTGTTCGAAATGAGATTTCCGGGGATGACGAAGAGAATATTCAGTGGGCGCGAGGATCGGGCGGGTGGCTCGGCGGGGACGGGTTTGCCGTCGGGCAACGTGGCGCGCTTGGCCGTCAGATCGAGTTCGGGGCCGTGATTTTCATCGGTGGCGATGCTGAAAGTCACGGTGGTGGGCGCGACGACGATGCGACCGCTGGCGAGCTGGCCCCGGACGCGGACGGGGCCGTGGCCTGCGACCAGAGGGTCGACGCTTTCGAAGCCCGCTGAGCTGGCCTTGGGCTCACCGGGAAAAAGCGCGGGCACATCGAGGCGAGGGAGGCCGAAATGGCACGGCAGTTCGCGGTGACCGTAGCGCAGGACGAGAGACGTGAGAGTTTCGCCGGGTTGAAGGGCCCAGCCGCCCACATGCACGCGGTCGCGGAGAATTCCGGTGGGGATCGGTTCGTCGAGTACGGCGGTGAATGGTGCTGGATCCACGACGAGACTGAGCGTTTGAAAATTTTGCCAGGAGCCGTTGGGGAATTGCGCTTCGAAGTGCGCGAGGTAAACCCCGGAGGGCAGGGTGCCCTCGATCACATAGCCGCAGTGCGAGGCGGCCGGGCAGTGGGGGAAAAATTGGGGAACGTCGGTGCGGGCGAGTCGAGCGGTCAATGGCAGGATGCCAGCTTCGGTGCGGAGACGGACCGGTGGGGCTTCGGGGGAATCGGCGTTGAGACACCAACCGGTGATCGAGATTTTTCCGGCGTGGGCTCGGATCGGCCGATGGCTTTCGATTTCACCGTGCAGCCGGCCTGCGACGGTCGCGCTCATGATTTGCGTCCGCCAAGGATGCGCCCGATCGAGCGGAGCCAAGCGGTCCAGCGCCAGCTTCGGGTCGCTTTGATCGCACGGATTTCGGCGTCGAGTTGATTGATGCGTTCCAACCGGATCGTGGCGGTCGTTTTGCTTTCGGTTAATTCCAGCGTGAGGCGGCTGATCTGCTCGTTGAGTCGGGCGCTCTGTTCATCGAGTTTGGCAATTTGTTCGCTGAGCCCGGTGATTTGCTCACTGAGGGCGACGGCATTTTGCTGGAGGCGCGTGCGGTTGAGGTCGCTAGTTTCAAGTTGGGAGCGGGTGAGCGTGAGCGCCTCGTTGGTCACGTGCTGCATGTGGCGCAGGTACTCGAACTGGCTCTGTAATTCCGCGCTTACCTTGGCCAGATGGCCGGCCTCATCTAATTTTTGGTCTGCGAGACGTTGGGCGGCGGCGAGCAGTCGATCGGTGTTCTCGGATGTGCCCGTGAGTCCGTCGCGGACGTCCTCCAGCTCCATAATGCGCACTTGGGCGAGAATGAGCTGTTGCCGTACGCGATGGAGGGTTTCGGCCGTCTCCGAGGGGGCGGACTTCATGAGGGCAATATCAAGGCGCGCAGCGGGGCGATGTGAAGCCTATTGTCAGCGGTCGCGGCGAGGATGAACGACGCAGTGGTTGGCGATCGGTGGTTCATTGCCTCAGCCGATAAATCAGCGGGCGCGAATCCCCCGTTTCCAGAGAAATTCAATCCAAGCGCTGCGGCGGAGGTAGCGGAGGAGGCGCGGACTATTTTCCAATTCCAGTGGAGGGAAGGGGCGTCCGTAATTGCGCTCACGGAGGCGATCGAGCTCGGGTTGTCCGGTCGTGCGCATGGCGGCAGAGGTTTTTTGCGCCGAGTGAAGGCGGAAACAGGCGAGAAAATAGGGGACGCGGACGATGCGCGCGCCGGCCGCTTGGAATCGCAAAAGTAAATCCCAGTCCATCGCGAACTGGAAGGACGGGTCGATGCCGCCAACCTTGTCCCAGAGGCGTCGGCGCCAGAAGAGCGTTTCTTGCGGGATGAAATCGTTTAGCCGCAGGACCTCGGCGTCGTGGGCGGGAAGAAACCAGCGGCCGATTTCGCGGGACTCTTCGTCGACGAGGATCCGGTGTCCGTAAACGGCGTCGACTTCGGGATGCCGGGCAAAGTAGTCGACGACGAAGGCCAGTGCGCCCGGCAAATAAAAGTCGTCGGAATTAATCCACGCCATGAGGTCGTCCGGCGCTCCGGATGTTTTGGCGAACCCGCGGGCAATGGCGTCCGACTGGCCCTGATCAGGGCCGCTTTCCCAGATGGTCAGGCGGTCTGATTTTGCGTGTTGGCGGATAATTTCCGGGCTGCCGTCGGTGGAGCCGCCGTCCTGCACGACGTATTCGCAGGGAAATGCGGCGGGTTGTTCGATGACGCTTCGCAAGGTTGCCGGCAAATAGCGGGCCTGTTGGAACGACGGGGTGACGATGGAAAGTTTCGGCGGCGGAGAATCCGAGTGACGGATGGCGGGAAACGTTTCTGGTCGCAGTGTGCGGGGCGCGTACTGCATGAGGGTCGGGAACTGAAAGGACATGAGTTCGACGACGTTTTTTCCATTTAGCCAAAGTGGCAGCCAGTGGCGGCGGGCGGTGATCGTCTGGGTGACGAACGGGTGCCACGTGCCGTCGGAGAGTTGCGCTTCGAGCACCAGATCGTTCGGGCCGCAGGGCAAAACGCCGTGGACCTCGAAGCCGACATTAGCGTCGGGGGCGGACGCGATGGCGGCCGAAACATCCGGCCGGGGCAGGCCGACGCTGCCGACGAAGCAAAGTTCACCGCTGCGGAGGCGGACGCCGGAAATAGTTTTCCTGTTTGTCACAAAGCACCAACCGCGCACGCGCACGCACCGCGACGACGACGCCCAAGCTGTCGGGTGATCGATGTGGTGAAGGATTTTCACGGGGCGGGGTTCCACGATTTCCTAGAGAAGGTCGGCGTGGCAGAAGCTGCAACCTTGGATTGCTCGCGACTGCAAATCACTGGCGGGATGCGCTCTCAGAGTGGGCGACGAGCGGAGATTTTTTTAATTCAAGCGGGGCTGCGGTGGTGCGCAGGAAAAATAAAATAGAAAATCGATGGGCGCAGAAAGTTTTTGAAAGAAGATTCGGATAATTCTGGAACAACCCATCGAATTAAGTGTAGCAGAGTTCATGTTATGTAACCCCTCGCTCACCTCAGTAGAAATAATGCAGGAAGAGTCGAGTGCGGGAGGATTTCTGGCGGTTGGATTTGAATCGGGTCGATCATTCCGTCGGGAGAATAGATTGTTGGGGTCAGGGTTGCGCCGTCGGAATAATGCATTTTTTTTGCAGCAATCGCCGGTGCGCGGGGTGAGGTATTCGTCGGCGAATACGATAAGTCTTTCACTGCAATCGCGAGCATGCGCGGGGGCGTTTCTTAAACCTTAAGTGAATTCGATTTCGGGCGATCTCCATTTACAGCGGTGATTATTCGTTCTGCGATTTTTAATTAAATAATGTTTTTCAGAAAAGTATTCACCATTCTTGTTTGGTTCGTTGGCGGGGGACTTTTATTTTTTGCCAGTGCGTTGGGAGTCATGGCTGCGCAGGTGACGGCTGGCAGCACCGTGCGGCTGTCGGTCACCGCTGACGGCACGGCGCCGTTTGCGTACCAGTGGAAAAAAGAGGGGCGGAATCTTGCAGGTGCTACGGCCGCCACCTTGACGATCATTAATTTTCAGGGGGCGGATGTCGGCACTTATACGGTCGCGGTGGCCAATAGCGCCGGATCGACCCTGTCCGATTCCAGCACGATCGTGATTGCGCTGGCACCGGGTGCGACCGCCACCAGTGATCCAGTTTTCACGCTGCAGCCACTGAGCCAGGCGGTTTTTTCCGGCAGCGCCGTCGTGATCACCGCTGCCGCCAGCGGTACGCCCGCGCCTTCTTATCAGTGGCGAAAGGACGGCGTGGTTATTCCGGGAGCGACGAGTTCAACTCTGAATTTCACGCAGGTTCAGTTGGCGGATGCGGGCAATTACGCCCTGATTGCAACGAATGCCAGAGGAGTGGCGAGCAGTAGTGCTGCGCGGCTGGTCGTGTTGGTGCCGCAAGGGAACGCGATCACTTACAGCGCGACGGTATTCCCCAGCGCGGTCACGGCGGGCGGCATGGTTAGTTTGGATTATTTACTGACCAATGCCGGGACGACGGCGTGGGGATCGAATCATTATTTGTCGATCAGAGACAGTGCTGGCGCATTTCTCGCGTTTGTCTCTCTCGCTGGAGTCGCACCCGGGGAGACCAAGGCGGTGAATTTGCGGTTTTCCGCTCCAGTCACGCCAGGGGCTTACACTTATCATGTGCAGGCGATCGAAAGTGGGGTCGCGCTATTTAGTACTGAAGCGGTGGTCGCGTTACGGGTTCTGGCGGCCAAGCCGAATGCGATCAGCTATGACGTGACAACGTTTCCTGTCCGCAGCGCTCCCGGAGCGACCATTAATTTTAACTATAAGGTGACCAATATTGGGAGCAAAGCCTGGGGCGTTAACCATTATTTGTCGCTGCGGAACGGTGAGGGTCTCTTTGTGGGTTTTACTCCCCTGACTGGCATCGGTGCAGGTCAAAGCCAGACCGTGTATTTCACATTCAAGGCGCCGACCGTACCAGGGATCTATTCCTATCACATGCAGGCACTCGAGGACGGGGTGGAGTTTTTTGAGACTGAGGCGAATTTGACGTTGGTGGTGGGCGCGCCGCAATCGAACGCGATTGTCTACAATCGCACCCGATCGCAGAACAACGTGATTCCGGGTGCAACCGTGAGCCTGCAGTATTCGCTGAGCAATAGCGGCACTGCGGCTTGGGGCGCGAATCATTATGCGTCGTTGCGGGATAGCGATGGGATGTACTTGGCCTTCATTCCGCTGAGTGGCACGGCACCGTTCAGTAGCAGAACGGTTCAATTTGATTTTGTCGCGCCCACGAAACCCGGGACCTACACCTATTATGTGCAGGCCTTGGAAAGCGGGGTGGAGTTTTTTGAGACACAGGACCGGGTGACCTTGACGGTGCTCGCGACACCCCTGGCGAATGCGCTGACGTTTAATGTGACGACATTCCCTGGGACGGTTACGCGTGGTAGCACGGTAAATTTTAGCTATAATGTTACAAATCGCGGCACGGCTGCGTGGGGCGCAAATCATTATTTGTCCCTCCGCGATGCTGACGAAAAATTTCTCGGATTTTCCTCCCTGAGTGGAACCGGCTCCGGCGTCAGTAAGAACGTGGATTATAGTTTTGTCGCTCCTTCAATCCCCGGAACCTACACCTACCGGGTGCAAGGTTTGGAGTCGGGCGTACAATTTTTTGATATGGAAGATACCGTGGTATTGGTTGTGCAGTGAGCGACTGATTTTCGTGTTTTGCTGCGCTTTGTTCACGCGTTGATTTCGTTGGCTCCGTGGCTGGGAATCAATCCGCTGCAGTGGACCGACTGATACTGATTCAAGCAGTACTAAAGAGTTGGACTTTGGGGCGAGCATGCCGGTTGGGATCGACTGCGGGTTGTCCGCGCAGGGCATGGCGGTGTGCCCAGTGGGTGCGCCTTGCTCTCCCCGGATACGGTTTCCCGTAATTGGAAAAATATTGTCATGGGGATCGGTCCGGCTGCGACGCTACCACGAATTTTTCTTTGGATGATAGTCGGGACTCATCGAGTCACCGTGCGCAGGCTCGCGATCGGGATTCGTCCGACGTCCTGAGAGGAAGTCTCGGGCGTGGAGCATTGCTGCATGGGAGCGCATCACGTGGTTCGGCTGCATGGCGCGACCAAACCGGAGGGGAGCGCTGGCCTGAAGCCCGTAGGTGGTGGCGGGGAATCTACGTAGCCGCGCATTGATTCGGGCCAACGCGGAATCTTTCCCGATCCTTAGAATTTTATTACACGACTTCAAACGCCTGTAAATCGAGGCACGTGTTTTACATCCGCTAAACGCAGTTGGAGGCCAAACCAATTGCCCGGCTTCATACGGGGAATTTTTGTTTTCGAAACGTTCGCCATGAAACTTTTCTCGAAACAATTTTTGTCAGCAGTTGCAGGGATTATTTCCCTTTTGAGTGTCGCGTCGATGGAAGCGACGCAAGTAACGGTCGGTAGCACAGTGCTGTTTTCAGTCACCGCTGATGGCACCGCTCCTTTTACCTATCAGTGGAAAAAAGATAGCGTGGATTTGGTTGGGTCGACTGGTTCGACGCTGACGCTCACCAACATTCAGAGTGGGAACACGGGCAATTATTCAGTGGTGGTGGTCAATAGCGCAGGTTCGACCACGTCCGACGTGAGCGCGATCACCATCGTCGCGGCGAATGTTGCCCCGGCGATGACGACGCAGCCGTTGAGCCAGAATGTGACCGCAGGTGCAAATGTGACCTTCACCGCCGCTGCGAGTGGCACGCCAGCGCCAACGTATCAATGGAATAAGGATGGCACGGCCATCAGCGGTGCGACCAGCGCGACCTTGACGTTGTCCGCCGTGCAAACGTCGGCGGCGGGAACCTACACGGTGGTCGCCACGAATAGTGTGAGCGCGGTAACCAGCACCGGCGCGGTGTTGACCGTGGCCGCGGCGAATTTTGCCCCGGCGATGACAACGCAACCGTTGAGCCAGGGCGTCACCGTGGGTACCACAGTGACCTTTACTGCTGCGGCGAGCGGGGCACCGACGCCAACTTATCAATGGAAGAAGGATGGTACGGCCATCAGCGGTGCGACCAGCGCGACTTTGACGTTGTCCGCCGTGCAAACGTCGGCGGCGGGAACGTACACGGTGGTCGCCACGAATAGTGTGAGCGCAGTAACCAGCACTGGCGCGGTGCTGACGGTGACGGCCTCGAATGTTGCCCCGGCGATGACGACGCAACCGCTGAGCCAGAGTGTGACAGCGGGTGCGACTGTTGCCTTTACTGCCGCCGCGAGCGGTACGCCGACGCCGACTTTCCAATGGAAAAAAGATGGCACGGTCATTAGTGGCGCGACCAGCGCGACCTTGACGTTGTCCGCCGTGCAAACCTCCGCAGCGGGAACGTACACGGTGGTCGCCACGAATAGCGTGAGTGCTGCAACCAGTGCCGGTGCCGTACTCACCGTGGCTGCAGTGACTGTAGCACCGACGATTACAACTCAGCCGCAAAGCCAGGGGGTGACGGCGGGCGTAAACGTTACTTTGACGGTAGCGGCCAGTGGTACGCCAACCCCGACCTATCAGTGGTTGAAGAATGGCGTGACTTTTAGCGGAGCGACGAATGCCACCCTGATTTTGGCCAACGCCCAACTCTCGACGGCGGGAACTTACACGGTGGTCGCCACCAACAGCGCGGGCTCCGCGACGAGTAACGGTGCCGTTCTCGTAGTGACGGCTCCGACCGCCACCCCGGCGATGACGACGCAACCGCAGAGCCAGAGTGTTCTCGCCGGCGCCACCGTCTCCTTTACTGCGGCGGCGAGCGGCACGCCGACACCGACTTATCAATGGCAGAAGAACGGTGCTGCGATCAGCGGTGCGACCAGTGCCAGCTTGAATCTCACCAGTGTGCAAACCTCGGCGGCCGGAACCTACACGGTGGTGGCAACCAACAGTGTAGGTTCAGTGACGAGCAGCGGTGCCGTATTAACGGTTGCTTCCGTTTCCTCCGCTCCAGTGATCACAACGCAGCCTTTGAGTCAGGCCGCATTTTCTGGCAGCGCCGTGGCGATTGTGGCGGTGGTCAGTGGGACACCCACGCCAGCCTATCAGTGGAGAAAAGATGGCGTGATTATTCCCGGCGGTACGAATGCGACACTGAATCTTTCCAATGTTCAGCTGGCGGATGCGGGCAGCTACGCCCTGACTGCCACGAACGCATTTGGCTCTGTCATCACCAGCTTCGCCCGGTTGGTTGTGCTGGTCCCCAAAGGCAATGCGATCACGTATGGCATCACCGCCTATCCTAGCGGCGTTACCGCCGGCGGAATGGTTAGTCTGGATTATATGCTCACCAACACGGGAACCAAGGCTTGGGGAGCGGGCCATTATCTGTCGGTCCGGGACGATAGCGGTACCTTTCTGGCCTTTGTCCGCCTGATCGGGGTGGCACCGGGCGAGAGCAAGATGGCCAAGCTCAGATTTGTCGCCCCCACCACGCCGGGGACCTACACCTATCACGTTCAGGCCTTGGAAGACGGCGTGGAACTTTTCAGCACCGAGTCGACGGTCACGCTGCCGGTTTTGGCGGCGAAGCCAAATTCGATCGGCTACAATGCAACGACCTTTCCAACCAGCACGGTTCCAGGCGCGACCATTAATTTCGACTACACGGTGACCAACACGGGCACGAAAGCGTGGGGTGCAAACCATTATTTGATTCTCCGGAATGGCACCGCCGATTTCTCGGATTTTGCCCCGCTGGACAATATGGCTCCGGGCCAAAGCAGAACGGCTCATTTGACATTCACGGCACCAACCACCTCGGGGGTCTATACGTACCACGTGCAGGCTTTGGAAGACGGGGTGGAGTTTTTTGAGACCGAGGCGGATTTGACCCTCGTGGTGCTTGCGCCGCAACCGAACGCGATCGTCTACAATCGGACGCGTTCGCAGGAAATCGTGACGCCGGGTGCGATGGTGAATATGGAATATTCGTTGAGCAATACCGGCATGGTGGCGTGGGGTGCCAATCACTATCTCTCACTGCGCGACGCCAATGGGACCTTCCTGGCTTTTGTTTCGCTGAACGGCGTGGCCCCGGTCGGCAATGGTGTGGCGAGTTTCAGTTTTGTCGCACCGACCACGCCTGGCATTTACACCTACTACGTGCAGGCCCTGGAGAACGGCGTGGAATTTTTCGACACGCAGGACCTCGTGACGATCACGGTGCTCGCGAACCCATTGCCCAACGCCATGACGTACAACGCGACCACGTTTCCGCACAAGGTAACCCGTGGCTCCACGATTAATTTCAGTTACAATGTCACCAATCGCGGCACCAATACTTGGGGCGCGAACCACTACCTGTCACTGCGCGACGAAGATGATACATTCCTAGGATTTCCCTCGCTCAATGGCATCGCGCCCGGTGGCAGCAAAACCGTTAATATGACCTTCGTCGCTCCTTCCACTCCGGGCGTCTACACCTATCGCGTGCAAGGTCTGGACTCTGCCGTGGAGTTTTTCGCGATGGCGGACACTCTTACGCTGGTGGTTGAATAAGTCGCACCTCCAACCCTTCTATGAACTGACAAATTCTGGCCGCGTAACCGGCGAAATAGAATTCAGGCAGGTTGCCTCTTCGCCGTATCCCTCCTGCGCGAGAGGCGCGGCGATGCTTGAATATCGAAAATTTATTACACGGATTTAAATTTCTGTAAATAGTCCTGCGCGTTTTACATCCGCTATACGCGTCTGGTGGCCTAACCCATTGCCCGGCTCAGGGCGGCGAACTTTTGCTTTTGCAAATGTTCGCCGTGAAATTTTCTCCCAAACAATTTTTGTCCGCGGTCGTCGGGTTTCTTGCTCTGTTCAGTGTCGGTCTGGTTCACGCCACTGAAGTGACGGCCGGCAGCACGGTCTCGCTTTCCGTGACCTCGGATGGCACCGCCCCGTTTACGTACCAGTGGAAGAAAGACGCGACGGCCCTCGTGGGTGCGACCGGTTCGACCTTGATTCTTACCAATATTCAGAGCGCCAATGCCGGAAGTTATTCGGTGGTCGTCTCCAATGGGGCCGGTTCGACGACGTCCGATGTGAGTGTGATTAGCATCACGTCGATTTCCATTGCTCCGGCGATCACGACGCAGCCCGTCAGCCAAAGCGTTCTCGCGGGGGTGAACGTCACGTTCACCGTCGTGGCCAGCGGCGCACCGACGCCGACCTATCAGTGGAAGAAGGACGGCGCGGCCATCAGTGGTGCGACCAGTGCGTCCCTCACGCTCAGCAGCGTGCAAACTGCCGCTGCGGGAAGTTATACGGTCGTTGCGACGAACAGCATTGGTTCTGTGACGAGCAGCGGTGCAATTTTGACTGTGGCGACGACCGCTTCCGCCCCGGCGATCACCACCCAGCCGCTGAGTCAGAGTGTCGGGGCGGGCGTGACTGTCACCTTCACGGCGGCGGCGAGTGGTACGCCTACGCCGGCGTATCAGTGGAACAAGAATGGCACCGTCATCAGTGGTGCGACGAGCGCGACACTGACCCTCACCAACGTGCAATCCTCATCCGTGGGGACTTACTCCGTGGTTGCCACCAACAGCGTTGGTTCAGCGACCAGCAGCGGAGCGGGGTTGACGATTTCCGGGGTCGCGTCCGCCCCGGCGATCACCACCCAGCCGTTAAGTCAGGCGGCTTTTGCCGGCAGCGCGGTGACGATTGCGGCTGCTGCCAGCGGCTCGCCGACGCCCGCTTATCAATGGAAAAAAGGCGGCATCATTATTCCTGGCGCGACCGGCGCGACCTTGAACCTCACGAATGTCCAACTTGCGGATGCCGGTAGCTACGCGCTCACGGCGACGAATGCATCCGGATCGGTCACGAGCAGTTTTGCCCGGCTGGTCGTACTGGTGCCGCGAGCCAATGCGATCACGTACGAGGCGACCGTTTTCCCGAGCGGAGTTACGGCGGGCGGGATGGTGAGTTTGGATTATTTGGTGACGAATGCGGGCACGACTACGTGGGGTGCGAATCACTACCTCTCGATCCGGGATAATCAGGGTTCATTCCTCGCTTTCGTTTGTTTGATCGGAGTGACGCCCGGAGAGACGAAGACGGCGACGCTGAGGTTTATCGCGCCCACCACCCCTGGCACGTACACGTACCATGTTCAGGCGTTGGAAAATGGCGTCGAACTTTTCAGCACCGAGTCGACGGTCACTCTGCCGGTCCTCGCGACGCAGCCGAACTCGATCGGCTACAATGCGACCACTTTCCCGCTCAGCGCAGTTCCAGGAGCGACCATGAATTTCGATTACACTGTGACGAACACGGGCACGAAAGCGTGGGGCGTGAATCACTACCTGACTCTGCGCAATGGGGAGGGTGCGTTTTCGGATTTCGCGCCGCTCGATCAAATGGCGGTCGGTCAAAGCCGGACGGTTCATTTCACTTTTACGGCGCCGACTGCGCCCGGGACTTATGTGTATCACGTCCAGGGGCTCGAGGACGGGGTGGAATTTTTCGCCACGCAGGCAAATATGACTTTGGTGGTGCTCGCGCCGCAACCGAACGCGATTGTCTACAATCGGACCCGCTCGCAGGAAATCGTGACGCCGGGTGCGACGGTTAATCTGCAGTATTCGATGAGCAACAGCGGCACGTCAGCCTGGGGCACCAGCCACTATGTATCGCTGCGCGATGCGAACGGCACCTATCTGTCTTTTGTCCCGGTGAGCGGCGTGGCGTCCGGTGGCAGTCGCGATGCGAGCTTCAGTTTTGTGGCACCGACCACTCCTGGAATCTACACTTATTATGTGCAGGCGTTGGAAAATGGCGTGGAATTTTTCGACACCCAGGACCTGGTGACGATCACAGTGATGGGGAATCAAATACCCAACGCCATTTCGTACAATGCCACCACGTTCCCGCACACGATCGCGCGGGGCGCCACAGTCAACTTCAGCTACAATGTCACCAATCGTGGCACGAACACCTGGGGCGTGAATCATTACCTGTCGCTGCGTGACGAAGACGATACGTTCCTCGGATTTCCTTCGCTGAATGGTATCGCCCCAGGGGGCAGTAAAACCGTGAATCTGAGTTTCGTCGCTCCGAGCACGCCGGGCGTCTATACTTACCGCGTGCAAGGATTGGACAGCGCCGTGGAATTTTTCGCGATGGCTGATACCTTGGTGTTGGTCGTCCAGTAAGCGATTCGCCGTCAGTGGTTGAATTTTCACTGACGGGGAGGGGTGATCTCTACATCAATTTATGCGCAGCTATTTGCTGAATGCCGGCTGGATTGTGTTGGCTGGTTTGAGGTTTCATTATTTTGGTGACCCCTTCCGTAAACCTCACGGTTAAGCTATTTTTCTTCAGCCTGAGTAGCGGATTTCGCCGAGTCGTCTGTCGTGAAAGGGTAGTTGCAACAAGAACTTCTACCCCATGCTTGGTGCCCGGCACAGCCCAACGGCAGGTTTGTCGTTGTCCGCGTGGCGCCCGGTCCCGGGTTTTGCCGCGCAGTGGCGCGCCTTGCGCCCGGGCGATCGTTCGCCGTGGATCTAGAGTTGCCCGCGAGCGCACCGACGCTAGCGCGACCACGCCATACTCACCTGAATTCTTCCCACTATGACTCCTGCACGTTGTTTCACCCGGCTAAGTTTGGCTTTAATTCTCGCATTTTCCGCCGTTGCGACGGCTTTGGCCGATAACGCCCCGGTGGTCTATGGACTGACAGCCGGGGTCACGGCAAATTACGGTGAGGCGATCAACTTTTCGCCGTCGGTCAGCGGGACGCTGCCGATCACTTTCCAATGGAAAAAAGATGGAGTCAATATAGTGGGCGCGACGTCGAGTTACTACGGCAAGGGCAACGTCACGACGGCCGACAGTGGTCAGTATGTCCTGAGTGCGACGAACAGCGTTGGTACCGCGACGAGCTCGCCGGTTACCGTGACCATCAATCCCGCGGTCGCTGCGACTATTTACAATGTCCCGGGCGGAATTACGGTCAACTTCGGCGAAGCCATTAGTATAACCCTTTCGATCTTTGGCACTCAGCCCATGACATTTCAGTGGAAGAAAGAGGGCGTTGATCTGCCGGGCGCCACTTCCGCTTATTATTCCAAAAACAACGCTACGAACGCGGACAATGGCCAGTATACCGTGACTGCGACCAACTCCGTCGGAGCGGTCACGAGTCAGCCGGTAACGCTATCTGTCAATCCGGCAACTTTGCCAACGATTTCTAATTTGGGTGGGTCGCAAACATTGGCTTATGGTAGCTATTTCAATTTTTACCCGTCGATCAGCGGGACGCAGCCGATGACGTTTCAATGGCAGAAAGATGGCGTTGCGATCAGCGGCGCCACCTCGAGCTATTACGGTAAGAATAGCCTGACGCCGGCGGACACGGGGTTGTACACGTTGGTTGCCACAAATGGGGTCGGAGCGGTCACCAGCCAGGTCTTCACTATTACCGTGAACGTTGCCGTGCTGCCTTCGATTTCTAGCCTGGGTGGAGCCCAAACCCTCTCGTATGGCGCAAATTTCTCCATCTATCCGTCGGTGTCCGGAAGCGAGCCGATCACCTATCAATGGAAGAAAGATGGCATCGCGATCAGTGGTGCGATTTCCGCCTACTTTAGCAGATATAATCTGACGCCGGCAGATAGTGGCCAATACACGCTGACTGCAACTAATTCAGTCGGGGCGGTGACGAGCTCCGCGGTTGTCATCACGGTCAGTGCGGCGGTCGCGCCGACAATTTCCAATTTGCCGGTGAACCTTGCGGTGAACTATGGCGACCCGATCAGCCTCAGCGCGGCGATCACTGGAAGTGAGCCGATCACGTATCAATGGAAAAAGGATGGAGTGGTAATCGCCGGTGCGACTTCGAGTTACTATTCTAGGTCAAATGCGACAACCGCCGATGAGGGGCAGTACACTTTGACTGCTACCAATCAGGTTGGGCCCGTCACGAGCGCCGTTGTTCATGTGACGATAAATTCGGCGGTTGCTCCCACCTTCTCCAACGTGGTTGCAACTCAGAGTTTGAGTTACGGCGGATACTTTTCTCTGTCGCCCACCGTCAGCGGAACGCAGCCAATGACCTACCAATGGAATAAGAATGGCGTGGCTCTGGCGGGTGAAACCGGCAATAGCTTTAGCCGGAGTGGGGTCACTCTGACGGACGCCGGTCAGTATACTCTCACAGCCACGAACCTGGTCGGTGCGGTCACGAGCCCGGCGACGACTGTCACAGTGAGCGCACCAGTCGCGCCGTTGATTTCGAATCTGCCGATGGTGCAAACGGTTAATTACGGCGAATTGCTCGCATTCAATCCTTCGGTCAGCGGCACCCAACCGATGATATTCCAATGGAAAAAAGAGGGCAGCAGCTTACCGAACGCAACTTCGGGTAGTTATTCCAAGAACGGAGTGACCCAGACTGACAGTGGCCACTATACCTTGACGGTCACAAACGCGGGAGGAACGGTCACAAGCATCGCCGTCTTGGTGACAGTAAATGCAGCGGTCACACCGGTTATTTCTAACCTGCCGTCGACTCTCGCGGTAAACTATGGGGATAATCTCGTCTTCACTCCTGCGGTCGCAGGCACTCAACCAATGACGATTCAGTGGAAGAAGGATGGGATCGTCGTCCCGGGTGCGATCACCAGTTATTATTCCAAATCCAATGCCACGTCGCTGGAGAGTGGATCGTATATCCTCACGGTGACGAATGTCGCGGGAACTGCGACGAGTTCCGCTGTCGTCGTGACGGTGAATGCGGCCGTTGCTCCCGTAATTATCAATCTGCCGACGGTCTTGATCTTCAGTTACGGGGAGGCGCTAAACCTTTCGCCTTACGTGGCAGGATCTCAGCCGATGACCCTGGGGTGGAAGAGGAATGGGATCATTATTCCCGGAGCGACTTCGTCCAGCTATTCAGTTGGAGGGGTGACTCCCGCCGACAGCGGATCATACGTTTTGACTGCGACTAACGCGGCCGGCACGACCATCAGTGCGGCGGTTGTCGTGACCGTGCAGCCTGCCCTTGCTCCGCTGATTTTTAATCTGACAGAAAATTTCACGATTCCTTATGGCGTGTATTTCTCGATTTCCGCGACAGCCATCGGCACTTCGCCGATGACCTATCAATGGGCAAAAGATGGCGTCGCCATCGCCGGTGCGACTTACTCCTCATTCTCAAAATCCTATCCTACGACGGCGGACAGCGGCCAGTACACTCTGACGGTAACCAATGTGGCAGGCACCGCGACCAGTGCACCCATCACAGTGACCGTCAGTCCGGCAGTGGCTCCGGTCATTGCCAATTTGCCCGCCAGTATTACAATCGAATCCAACGATTACCTTTCACTCTCGCCGACGATCACCGGGACGTCGCCAATCTCGCTTCAGTGGAAAAAGGACGGAGTGAATTTGGCCTATGCGACCAGCGCCTATTTCAGCAAAAGCAATGTGACGACCGCCGATAGCGGTCAATACACGTTGGTGGCGACCAATCTGGTCGGTGCTGTGACCAGTTCCGCAGTGACGGTCACGGTCAACAGTGCAGTGCAGA
>JANYFP010000008.1 GCA_025362555.1 Verrucomicrobiota bacterium | reverse complement strand
TCGCATCCTTAACGGTGATCAGACGGACTGGGGTTTGAACTTCGGCACGGCGCCGCAGGTGCTCCGCGTGCAATTGGGAACGTTCTGAGGGCCGGCAGGCGGCTGCACGGGGCTGGTCCGCTGAGCAAATCCAGGGTTGCGAATCGGATTTCGGAAATTGCCTTGCGGGTCTTTTGCCCCCCGGCAATTTGTCGCCATGTCGAAACCAATCGATTTGGAAACGGGGTCCAGCCCGTTAATTCATCCCATTGTTTATTCGATTTTAATCATCCCTTTCGGGGCCGCCAGCGGATTTGTGATGGTGGCGTTGGCGTTTCTTGCCACGAGAAGAGGATTGTCGGTGCAACAAGGGGCGGAGTTGGTGGCCATCGCGTTGTTGCCGGCCGTGTGGAAGTTTTTTTGGTCGCCGATCGCGGACACGACTCTTTCCCGGCGTCGCTGGTATCTGATCGCGAACTCCGCGGTGGCGCTTGGGCTATTCGCGATGTCGGCGTTGCCATTGGGGGCGACCACCTGGCGGTTGATGGAGCTCATCGCGCTGATCACGAATTTTG
This sequence comes from Verrucomicrobiota bacterium, assembly GCA_025362555.1. Classification (GTDB taxonomy): domain Bacteria; phylum Verrucomicrobiota; class Verrucomicrobiia; order Opitutales; family Opitutaceae; genus Lacunisphaera. The sequence goes on along the minus strand of JANYFP010000008.1, from coordinate 2,754 downwards.
CGGCGACGTTTGTCGGGTTTTCCACCGAGGCTTTTCTGGCGCACCTGACACCAGAAGCGGAACGAGGGCGGTTCAGTGGGTGGTTTCAAGCGGGCAATCTTGGCGGAAGCGCCCTCGGCGGTGGACTGGGGCTTTGGTTGCTCAACACCTATCGGCCGGGTGGCAAACCGGTCTTATTATGGCGGGGGTGATGCTCGCGTGCAGTACTGCGTTGGCGTTCTTGCCCGATGTCCCGGCGGAATCGCGCGATTCTTCCTTGGGTGGAGCGATGCGGAATCTAAGCGCGGATTTTTGGCGCGTGATCTGGTCGCGCAAAGGAATTTTATGTTCGATCTTGTGTATCGTGCCCGTGGGCACGGGAGCCGCGTCGGCCGTGCTCACTCAGGCCGATGTGGCGGCGCAGTGGGGAGCCGGCGGGGGCACCGTCGAACTGGTCCAAGGGTTGCTCGGGGGGGTGTTGAGTATGGCGGGTTGCCTCGTGGGTGGATACGGCTGCAACCTGTGGGGCCCGCGCCGGGCCTACGTGGCCTACGGCTTGGTGATGGCGGCCGTGGCGTGCGCGATGGCCTTTCTTCCCTTAACCGAGCGGGTATATATTGGTGGCAGTGTCGCGTACTCGTTTACCACGGGTCTGACTTATGCTGCGTTCACGGCCTTTGTGCTCGACGCGATTGGCGCCGGCAATGCGGCGACGAAATACAACGGTTTCGCGTCGCTGTCGAACACGCCGATTTGGTATATGGGCCTCGTGCTTGCGGCGGTGTATACCCGGTTCGGTACACGGAATATGCTGGTGACCGAGGCGGCTTGCGCTGTGGCCGGAGTGCTGGTGGTCGGGCTCGCGGTCGGCATCAGCCGTTATCACCGGCGAGTGGTGATAACGGCTTAGGCAGTGTCTGCGAAATAAACGGCTCAATATTTGAGCCAGATGAGGAGGCAGGCCAGCGTGACCATAGCAGCGAAGGTGACGTGTAATTTTTCATAGCGAGTGGCGATACGGCGGAAGGATTTTAGGCGGGAGAAGAGATTTTCGATGCGGTGGCGCTCACGATAGAGATGCTCGTCAAACGCAGGTTTTTGATTTCGACTAGAATTTACGGCTATGACGGCGACGCCGCCGAGTTGGTTCACATAAGCGCGGATGGCGTCGCTGTCGTAGCCCTTGTCCATGATGGCGAAGGATTGAGGCTGGAGATGAGCTTTGAGCAGGGGTTTGCATTGGTCGAAGTCGGAGACGTTGGCCCCGGTGAGGATAAAGCCCAAAGGGTAACCGAGCGCATCGCAGGCGAGATGAATTTTGGTGGAGAGGCTGGCCTTTGAGCGCCCCATGGCATGAGCCAGCTGCCCGCCGACGGGCCCAGCCGCGTGCTGGTGAACCCGTGAGCTCGTACTGTCGATCATCAGATACTCGTCGTCCCGCTGCGGCTCACTAATCCTCGCCAGCAATGAGGTCCACAGACCACTGCTCGCCCAGCGCCGGAAATAGGCATAAACACTTTTCCATTTGCCAAAACAAACTGGCATATCCCGCCAGGGAGCCCCGGTTCTTAGTATCCACAGGATCGCCTCGATCCGAAGGCGTTCATCAGGACATTTGCGGCCACGCCGCCGCGGACCACTCAGATCACTCCGGTGGCCGTTAATTTTTTAAGCTCGTCCCAGTGCCGATCACTCAGGACGAACCTTACTTGTTGGTTCACAATGTAATACTAATTAGTAAATATTGAGATAGCTAGCAAAAAGTATCATCTTAGCGGATACTTTCTGCGAATTTATTTCGCAGACACTGCCTAAGCCGGGAGGATTTTAGTATTACTCGGTTAAGTTTGGCGTGGGCGGGGTGCCCCTCACGCCGCTGGTTTCGACTCTCGCAAACATGCCTCTCGGGGTGAGGGTGCCCCGCCCACAAAATCGGCGAACCCAGAGGAGTGGTATGCAACTTAACGGAGTAATATTAGCGGTCGGTCAGTGCGCTTTCGTACAAATTTCGCTTTCGTGGCGGCATGATACCTGCGTAGTTTTTGCCCATGCCGGCCATTCCCAAATCATTGGATCAACTAAAGAATCTTCAGGCGGAGATCAGGAGCTTGGGCGCCACCCTGGGCTCCACGATCGCGGCGCTGGAAGGGGAGCAGACCCTCGCGACGGTGGAGCGGCTCCGCACGTTCGCCAAAAAAAGCCGCGCAGGCGAGGTTTCGGCGGCGCGAAGCCTGGCGCAATCCGTGGCCCGTCTCACCCCTGCGCAGGCCTTGAACCAGGCGATGGCTTTTACGCTCTACTTCGAGCTCGTGAACCTCGCGGAGGAAAATTTCCGCATCCAGCTTTTGCGCCAGCGCAATCAGAAACACCGGAACGATCTCGCCGCCGGAACCGCCAGTGTCCCGATGCGCGAATCGATCGAGGCGGCCGTGCGGGAGCTGAAAGCAGCCGGAGTTTCGAAGGCGCGGATGCAAAAGCTCGTCAAGCAGCTGGCTATCGAGCTGGTCTTTACGGCTCATCCGACAGAATCAAAGCGGCGCACCATGTTGGAAAAGCTCGCTACGCTCGGGGCGATTTTACGCGGCCACACTCTGGAAGAAATTCAAAATGCGCCGGAAGATATCAAACGCGAAATCGTTTCGCTTTGGCTCACGGATCGCAGCCGCACGGAACGGCCGGAGGTCGCCGACGAGGCGCGCACGGGCCTTTGGTATTTTGATCGTACGCTTTACCAATTGTTACCGAGGCTGCATGCCGACCTGCAGTCTTCGCTGG
>JANYFP010000020.1 GCA_025362555.1 Verrucomicrobiota bacterium | reverse complement strand
TGGGAACTCTTCGTTTTTGACAGCTATTCGGACGATGGCGCGTGGGAGTATATGCAGGGTCTAGCCGCCCGCGAACCACGCATGCGATTAATGCAGGGGCCTCGGCAGGGACCATATCCTGCTTGGAACGAGTGCCTCCGGCAAACCGCGGGAGAATTCGTTTACATTGCTACGAGCGATGATTCCATGGCTCCCGATTGTTTGGAGAAATTCGTGGCTGCGCTTGATCGAAATCAATCGTGCGAGCTGGCCCACTGCCCGCTGCGAGTTATTGATGCGGCCGGAAATATTGAAAACCCGTCGCGTTGGCCTGGAGCCACAACGTTTGCAATGGGTTTAGCAGAAATAATCGAGCGACCCCATGTGCGGCACGCACCTTATGATGGATTGCTTCATCTCGCCGGTAGCCATGTATATCTTTCCGTCGCTCAATTGTTGATACGTCGTTCGCTGTTTTTAAAAATCGGAGTCTTTCCCAATAAATGGGGGAATATCAGTGATTTTAATTGGGAAATGAAGGCGGGTTTGGTCACCGATACGGTTCACGTTCCGGACACATGGGTTACGTGGCGAATTCACGATAGACAAGCAACGGTGACGACTACGAATTACCGTACGCGCGAGCGCGACAAATTATTGGAGGAAATGATTGCCGATGCTCTCGCCAGTTGTGGGCCTCGACTTTCTCCAAAAGCCGTAAATTGCCAGTGGATCGATATCACCAAGAACCTTAGGTACTATGATTCATATCTTTCGCACGGACGTCGTTTTCTGAGCCGCAAAATCTTTCAGCTTTGCAAACTCATTGGCGGTCCCTCCGAAGTTCGGGCGGAGGTGTTGCGTCCGCTTACCGGCAAAGCAAAATGGTATACAGTCGCACCGTCGCAGCTTAAAGCGTGGCTTGAACGCGAGGGCCTCGGCCCCGTAATCATGGATGACTGATTCGAGAAAACGCAGGTGAGCACTGAAGCAATCCGTGCGCTCGTGGCGGACTGACCAGCGCGAGGAGCGGTGCATCGATCAGCGCGACTCGGTAGAATTCATTGTCGAATAAAGCTACGCTGCCACGAAGGGCTCGGAGTGAAATACAGAAGTTTGCGGCGATCGATGCTATTTCGATTTAGATGGAGCGGCGAACCAATGCGACCCCGACATGGTCACGCAACCCAAAGAGTAACTGAGGCGACCGCTCCGCCGCGATGCGGCGAAACGGTGGGACGCGGCTCAGCACATTAGCCGCGCGTGTCCCCATCAGCCACCGCCGCCAGATCAAGCTTCGGACCGCGCGCTCATATTCCCAAACCTGTCGCCAAAGGCCAAGATCCTGATGCGAAAAATTTAACTGGCGGGCGATCTTCCAGTTTTCATTTTTTGCGAACCAATTGAAATACCGTTTGCTGAGGTAAACCAAATGGATGGGGAAACTCATGTACCAATAAAAGGGCAGGGACCATTTTGCGATCCAGTGATCTGCGTTGCCGGTCAAAACCAGCAGGACGCCACCAGGCGCGAGGTAGCGGGAGAGATGGCGAAAGGTTGCCGCCGGATCAGGCAGATGTTCAGCGACGTCCATCAGCACGATGGCGCCGAAAAATCCTTCAAAGCCCTTGAGTTCATCGGTCGCTTCCCCACCGATTATTTTTACGCCCCGCTCGGTGGCGATGGCGGCGGCACTCGGATTTGGTTCGATTCCGAAGCACTCAAATTGAGTCGCAATCGTTCCGAGGAAATCCGCGCGAAAACAACCCACATCGAGCACCCGGCGATTGGGAGATAATTCTGCGATGCAGCGTTTGAGCCAAGCCCATCGCGGGGGTTCGACATAATCCCAACTGTCGCTCGGGAAGTCTTCGTAGGCAGCAATTAGTTCGTCGCGGGTGGGAGTCGGAGAGCGAAAAACCAAGGTGCAATTTTCACATCGGAAAATTCCGCCGGATTTTTGTCTCAACTCCACCACTCGCTGGTTTTCCGCCCAATCAACAAACGATGAGGGGCCGAGAAGCGTCGCGCGCACTGCACGACAAGTGGGGCAATTGATTTCAGATTGAGCAGGATTTATTATCGCGGTCACGTCTGAGGGGGGATTTGAGACGCTTCGAGAGGATGGGTCAAGTTTACGCGGAAATCGCAGCGCGGGCGGCGCGGCAG
>JANYFP010000484.1 GCA_025362555.1 Verrucomicrobiota bacterium | reverse complement strand
TGCAAAATTCCTTTGCACCGATCGCGGCGGTCGGCCGTTTCGATGGCGGCATCAGTCAACTGCTCCGCGGGGATGGTCGCGGACAATTCACGCCGGCGCCGCCGGCCGAGAGTGGGTTAGTGGTTTCGGGTGACGCGAAGGCGCTTGTGGTCATCGACCTCGATCACGATGGCTGGCCCGATTTTGTGACGTCGCGCAACAACGCCACGACGCTCGCGTTTCGAAATCGCGGCATCGCAGGCCGGCACATGTTCGCGGTGAGATTGCGCGGGTTGCCCGGTAACCCCACCGCGATTGGTGCGCGCATCACGGTGGAGTTAAGTGATGGTGCGGCGCAGACGAGTGAAGTCTCGGCGGGAGGCGGCTACAGCAGTCAGTCGAGCGCGGTGGGATTTTTTGGTTATGCCGAAGGCAATCCCCCACGCCGCGTGCGCGTGCGCTGGCCCTTGGGGAGCACAAGTGAGCAACCGGTGCCTGCCAGCGCCGCTGAACTTGTGCTGATCGAGCCAACGAAATGAGGTGGTGAGCTTGCTCGCGCCTCCGCCAGACTCCCGCAATTAGAGGTGCCCACCACGAAACACCCCAAACACACGAAATAGATCCGGAATGGACCTTCGCTCCCTTCGAGCCCTTCGCGAGACAATGCCTCTTTTCCGTGGTAGGCCAGCGTGCTTGCACGCGCTCCGAATTCCTCGCGTCTTTACACGAATTCTCATCGCGCCGATCTCAAGCCGCGCGTGCAAGCACGCTGCCTACGTCCAAAATAAGAATCACCGCTTCACGGCGCGCTCCCGATTCCCTTGCTTGCTCGACGAAACAAGCCGGTGCTTACTATTTGCTGCCGCCGTCGTCCCCATCGATGCTCGACTGCAGCAAACCCCATCGCGCGAAATTGCGCAAACTTTCGCCATCTTCGCGTTACGTCTCCCCAAAAAATTTCTAACGAATGCACCTTATCCGCTCCCTCGTGTCATTCCTCGCCGTTTTTGCTGCGCTCCACCTGCGGGGTGCCGTAACGCCCGCCACCATTCCTTTGCCTGAGCACCCGCGACCTGACTTCGAGCGCGCTCAGTGGGTAAACTTAAATGGCGAATGGGAATTCCGTTTCGACCAGGAAAACGCTGGCGAGGCCGCGCACTGGGCTGCAGGCCAAATTGCATTCCCGGAAAAAATCACCGTGCCGTTTCCTTGGGGGTCAAAATTGTCCGGATTGGAAAACAAAGCCGACATCGGTTGGTACCGCCGCGCGGTAAAAATTCCCGAGGCATGGAAAGGTCAGCGCATCTTCCTCGTGGTCGGCGCGAGTGATTGGATCACGCAGGGCTGGATCGACGGCCAGCCCATCGGCGAACATTGCGGCGGCTATACCCCGTTTGAATTCGAACTCACTTCACAGGTGAAATGGGGGCAGGATCAGCAAGTCGCGTTGCGCGTCGATGACACCCCGCAACCGTATAAACTCGAGGGCAAGCAAGGCTACGGCGAAGCGAAGGGCATCTGGCAGACGATTTACCTCGAGGCCCGGCCCGCACTTCACGTGACCTCACTCCATTTCATGCCGGACATCGACGTGGGCAAGGTAACCGTTAAGGCTCGGCTGAGCGACGCAGCACTCGCCGGCACCGCGTTGCGCCTCCATTTTAAGAACGGCGATTCGACCGACGCCAGTTCCACCGTCGCGGTCGGTGAGCGCGAGGTGTCCTTCGACGTTCCCATCGCGCACGAACACCTGTGGTCATTGGAGGATCCGTATCTCTACGAAGTCGAGGCCGTGCTAAGTGCGGGTGGCGGAGAGGATCGCGTCGCCACCTATTTCGGCATGCGCAAAATCAGTGTGACGAAACTCCCGGGGACCGACTTTCCCTATGTCGCGCTGAACAATCAGCCGCTTTATTTGCAGATCACGCTCGACCAGTCGTATCATCCCGACGGTTTTTATACATTCCCGAGTGATGCATTTATGCGCGACGAGATCTTGCGTTCAAAACAACTCGGGCTGAATGCCAATCGCATCCACATTAAAGTCGAGGTGCCGCGCAAACTTTATTGGGCGGATCGCCTCGGTCTGTTGATCATGGCCGATGTGCCGAATTGCTGGAACGATCCGACTGCGGATGCGCGCAAGGAAAGCGAGTTCACGTTGCGCGGCATGATCGAGCGGGACTTCAACCACCCGGCGATTTTCAGTTGGGTTATTTTTAACGAAACGTGGGGCCTGTTCACCAAGCAGGGCGCGACCAAGACTTATTTGCCAGAAACCCAGACGTGGGTCGCCTCAATGTATCATCTCGCGAAGCAACTCGATCCGACGCGCCTCGTGGAAGACAACTCGGCCTGTAATCACGACCACACCGAGACCGATCTGAATTCATGGCATGATTATTTGCCCGGTTATATGTGGCGCACGCATCTCGATCAGATCGTTAAGGACACCTTTCCCGGTTCGAAATGGAATTTTATCGGTGATCGCGTGCAGGGGAATCAGCCGATGTTCAATAGCGAGTGCGGCAATGTCTGGGGTTACGAAGGCAGCACCGGTGATGTCGATTGGACCTGGGACTATCACATCATGATGAATGAATTTCGGCGCCACCCGAAACTTGCGGGCTGGCTCTACACCGAACACCACGACGTCATTAACGAGTGGAATGGTTATTATCGTTTCGATCGTTCCGAAAAATTCACCGGCCTCGACTCTCTCGCCGCCGGCATGACTCTGCGCGATTTACACAGTCCCTTTTACCTTTCGATGGGCAGCGATCTTTGTCGCGAAGTGAAGCCCGGCGAGGCGATCGAAGTGCCGCTCTTTGCTTCGTTTCTCACTGATCGTTCACCGGGCAAAAATGTCGTGATCCGCACGGAGCTCTACGGTTGGAACACGCTCAGTCAGCGTGAAACCTATCAGCGTTCGACGCAGGTGGTGCCGTTTGCCCCGTGGCTGGCGCATGAACTGACGCCACTGAAACTGACGATGCCAGATAAACCCGCGTTGGCCGTGCTCGCGGTTACACTGGAGAACGAAGCGGGCGTAGTGTTGCACCGGAATTTCACGACGTTCCTCGTGGCGGCGGGTTTGTCGCCGCGCGCGGAGACAATTAAATCGGCGGACAGCGAGCTGCGACTCGTGCGTTTTGCCCCGGCGACATTTAGCTCGGCGCATTGGTCGCAGAAGCAATGGAACGTGCTCGATGGCCTTAAAGTGGATGGCGCGGGCCACGGTTATTTTGAATATCGACTGGCGTGGCCTGAGGGCCTTGATCCGAAGAAAGTCGCGGGCGCATCGTTGGTATTTGAGG
>JANYFP010000480.1 GCA_025362555.1 Verrucomicrobiota bacterium | reverse complement strand
GGCGGCGGCATGGGCGGATTGGATTTTGATCCTACCGCTATGAAAGGTATGTTGGCAAAAGGCCAGGAACAGCTAGATAGTTTTATGGCAAGTCTTAATCAGCAACCGGCACCGGTTGCATAAGATCAAGTCGAACGTTTCGCCGTATCCTTTCCTGCTCTCGGATGGCCGAGGGCGGGATTTTTTTTCTCCGATTCCCGATACCAGTGGAGAAAGCTGATGCCAAACGCGATCATGGCCACGATCATTCCACCGAGTTTCATCATGGAACCGGCCAGGAGTTGATCACTCGCAGCGGACAGTGAAATGGAAAACAGCTTGATGCGCGGGGCAAATTCGTACGTCGGATAGAGGACGTCGGATGAAAAGGTGATGTACGCAAAGACGGGCGTCATGCCGATGATCACCGCAGGCAGATAAAGCATCTGGCCGGCGTAACTGGCGGGCGGGAATTCTTTCGAAGGGCTGTAAAGCGGCCACCAATAGAGGAGTGCGGCTCCGAACATTAGGAAGTGCTCCGCGATGTGAATGGGCCGGTTTTGCAAGGCCAAGTCGTAGAGGAAGGGAAGGTGCCACGTTGATAGCACGGCCGTGTAGGCGACCCCGCAAAATACCGGATTGGTAACGATATTGAATACGGGCCGAAGCAGGCGGTGACCGGTGGCTGGACGGACGAGCCAATCCGGGAGGCCGAGGAGAAATAGAATGGCTGCCGGATAAATAATAATTTGGTGCTGCAGCATGTGGGCGCTGAGCAGATAGCGTTCGGCGATTTGATCGAGGGGCGAACCGACGGCCAAATAAAAGCAGAGCAGGGCGGCGTAGAATTTGACCGCGTGGCGGACTGGGTAGGGCGTGCCCGCAGAGGTAAGCCGATGGCGGAGTGGGCCGGTCAAAATGGCAAACAGCCAGCCGATAAAAATCAGACCGCCGGTCAGGATTGGTTCGTTATGCCAGTGGGTCCAGTCAATCATGGGCGTGGATTCGTAATTGTGGCAGGGAGTGAAGCGAGGAATCTCGCGATGTCCACTTGGTTGGCGGCGGCCTGCCCTGAAATTCCGAAAATAGGTATCCTCGGGACAAGCTCCGAGGCATTGGAAACAAATTGAACTGACGGATTTTGAGGGCACCCCGCCCACACCGAACAAGGTTCGGGGCATTGCACCCGCAGTGAATAAAAAAGCCGCGCGATTGCGCGGCTTGGGTTGCGAGGGAGATCGCGTGAGTGGCGATTAAACTACTGCCGTCATCGCGGCCGGCAGTTGAATCGCCGCTGCGCTCAGAGGTTTGGAGGCATCAGCTCCGAAGAGGTGCAGCAGGGCAAACATCGTGAAGCCGGCCAAGATGAGTCCGATGAAAAACAGGATCGTGCAAAACATTTTATCCCACCGCAGATGCATGAAGTAGAAAATAACGAAGAGGAACTTTACGGCGGAAAGCGTCACTAGCGTGCCGATGACGAGGCCCTTGGCGAGCGGAAGGTAAATCAGCACGACTTCCACACCCGTGATGACCGCGAGGATCATCGCGATCTGGATGTAGAAATGGAATTTGCTGGGCTCGTGGTGACCGGCGGCGGGTTGGATGGCGGCGGGAGCGGACATGGTGGCGGGAGAGATGGAGGTGGGAGTTGAGGGCCGGTCAGAACTGGCGCTCAGAGATACTCGAGCAGATAGACGGCAGTGAAAATGATGATCCAGACGATATCGACGAAGTGCCAGTAGAGGCCGATGCTTTCGACATCGATCGCATTCTTTTCGCCGAACTCGAGTTCACCGTGGGCCCGTCCGAGGACGATCATCGTGACTGCGCCGATTGCCCCGATGGCGAGAGGCTTGATCGAGTGGCTGAGGAAATCACCGAGGCTGTGACCGTAAACGACTTCAATCAGACCAGGCACAACGACGATGAAGGCCACGCCCATCACGGCGCAAACCGCGATGAGGTGGACGAAATTCGCGAGCAGACCACCACCGTTGGCGGGCTTGAACGTACGGACGTACATCATGCCGAGCAGCAATACGCCGATTGCCACGTGTGTGCCGTGCGTGCCGGTGAGGGTGTAGAACGTGGAGCCAAAAATACTGTTTGAGAGCGTCATGTGCTTCTCATGCACAAAGTGACCGAATTCAAACACCTGGCCGCCGAGGAAGATGCAGCCGAAGAACATTGTGCCGAGCAGCATGGTTCGCGTGCTCTTGACGTTACCTTTTTGAATCGCGTTGACGGCGAGAGCCATCAGGAGCGACGACATGAGCAGGATGAACGTCGAGAAGGACGTCAGCTCGATGTTGAAGATCTGGGTGGGAATCGCGTTACCCGGAGGCGGATTCAGGCGATAAACCAGATGCGTCGAGATCAGCGCGCCGAAGAACATGCAGTCCGAGGCAAGGAAGGCCCACCAAAGGAGCTTCTTGTTCGGGATACCGGTTGAGGTCGTGTGATCGTGATGGTGGTCGATATGACCGGTGGCCGCGTGGCTGCTCATGGAGTGGATCGGTAAGACTTAGTAGTGGCCGCCGTGGGAATCGGGCGGGTTGCCATTGGCATCGAGATGAATGTGGTAACCAGCGGGCCCTTCGAGCGCCCAGAGATAGCAGGAAGTGAGGAGCATTACGCCGCCAGTGATGGCGAGTGGCATGTGCGAAGAGAGCACATCCTTGCCCATGATGATAACGGGATGGTGCAACTGCGCCATGTTGTACGCGCCGATGAGCAGACCGACGGCGGAGAAGAAGGGATACCACGATTGGTCGGGCATGTGGATGCCGCCATGGGATTCCTCGGCCTTGATCAATGCGGCTTTTTCCTGGGCGATTTCTGCCTTGTGCGTCTTCTCGTACCAAAAGGCGTCGCGAGCGTGGACCGTGGGGATCGCAGAGAAATTATGCTCCGGTGGGGGCGATGGAATCGACCACTCGAGCGTGCGACCGTCCCAAGGATCGTTGCCGCATTTCTCGCCCTTGAAGAACGTGTACACGAGCACGGCGAAGTAAGTGAAGATGCCGACGCCGAGGAGGTACGCACCGGCGGTGGCGAACATATTACCCTCGTTCCAGCCCATGTTGGAATCGTAGGTCCACGTGCGGCGGGGCATGCCATTCAAGCCGAGGAAGTGCATCGGGAAGAAGGTGCAGTTGAAACCGACGAAGATGATCCAGAAGGAAAGCTTGCCCCAGAATTCGGGAACCAAGCGGCCGAAGAATTTCGGAAACCAGAAGTGGATCGCGGCGAGCAAGGCGAAGGTCGCGCCACCAATCAGCACGTAATGGAAATGGGCGATGACGAAGTAGCTGTCCTGCTGTTGCGCATCGGCCGGAGCGGCCGAGTGCATGATGCCGGACATACCGCCCATCATGAACATCCAGATGAAGCCGAGGGCAAACATCATGGGCGTGCGGGTGACGATCCGGCCGCCCCAAAGCGTGCCGATCCAGTTGAAGATCTTGACGCCGGTTGGCACCGCGATGGCCATCGTGGCGATCGAGAAAGCCGCCGTCGCAATCGTTCCCATACCCGTCGTGAACATGTGATGGCTCCAGACGCCGAAGCCGATGAAACCAATCGCGACACCCGAGAACACAATGATCGGATAACCGAAGAGCGGCTTGCGCGAGAAGGTCGGCAAGATTTCCGAGACGTAACCCATCGGAGGCAAAATCAGAATGTAAACCTCAGGGTGACCGAACACCCAGAAGAGATGTTGCCAGAGAATCGGCTGCCCCCCACCGGAGACTTCGAAGAAATTCGTGCCGAAGTTGCGGTCGAACATGACCTCGATCAGCGCAATTGCGATGGCGGGGAGGGCGAGGATGAGGAGGAAACTCGTGACGAGCGCCATCCAGGTGAACACTGGCAGGCGCATCATCGTGAGGCCCGGAGCGCGCATGTTGATGATCGTGACGATAAAGTTCAGCGATGCGACGATCGACGATAGGCCGAGAATTTGGATTCCGAGCACCCAGAGATCGGTCGAGAGATCAGGCGTGAAGACCTTGGAGGTGAGGGGAGCATAGCCGAACCAACCCACATCGGGTGCGCCACCAAATTTCCAGCTTGGGACAAAGTGGGAGAGCCAGCCGACGTTGAGCAAAATGGCTCCGACGACCCACACCCAGAGCGAGAACGTGTTTAAACGGGGAAACGCGACGTCACGCGCACCAATCTGAATGGGAATGAGCAAATTGAAAAATGCGGCATTCAGCGGCATGACCGCCAAAAAGATCATCGTCGTGCCGTGCATCGTGAAGAGCTCATTATAGAGCTGCGCACTCACGAAATGGTTATTCGGGACGATGAGCTGCGTCCGGATCATCAACGCCTCGAGGCCGCCAATGAGGAAAAACAGGATGGCGAAACCGCCGTACATCATGCCGATCTTTTTGTGATCGACGGTCGTTATCCAGCCGAAGAGACCGGTTTTCGCCGTGGGGCGGGGGAAGAGGTCAAACGTCTTTGCAGGCGCATGTCCGACTTCGGTGAAACTAGATTTTGCCAGGGCTTTGGCCATAAAGGGATGAGGTTGGAAATTCCTGCTGACTTATTTCAGGCTGTGCAGATAGGAGACGAGTGAATCGATCTCCTGATCATTGAGGGTGAGAGCAGGGTTGGGCTGCCAGTCTTCACCTTGGAGGGTGTTGTAGCCGCCGAACCACATCTTGTTGCCTGGCTTGAAATGACTCGGATCCTTGATCCATTGATGGAGATGTTCGCGGGTGTTTTCCAGCACGCCGGCGGCGATCGTCGAACGGGCGCCAACGCGAGTGAGGTCGGGACCAGCGACGCCGATACCCTCGTGACCGCGAACGGTGTGGCAGGACACGCAGGTCTTCGCTTGGAAAAGCTTGCGGCCGGCGGCAACTGCCTCGGCTTTCTCGTTTTGCTCTGGGTCTTGCATTTTCTTCCAAGCCGCGAGCGGATTGGCGTCAAATTCAGCGGAACCGGAGAGGGCTTGGCGCTCATCCAGTTTTAAGCTGGCGAATTGAGCGTGCGGGGCTTCGTTCGTCGGCACCGCGTCGGCAGTGACGGTGCGAGCCGCTTGTTTTTGATTGTCGAGCCACTTGACATAATCAGCGGCCGAGAGCGCGATAACGCGAAAGCGCATGATCGCATGGGATTCGCCGCAGTACTCGGCGCATTGACCGTAGTAATAGCCGGGCCTGTCGGCTTTGAACCAAAGGAAATTGGGCCGATTTGGCATCATGTCCACTTTGCCAGCGAGCTTTGGAATCCAGAAACTGTGGATCACGTCGACGGTGCGAAGGAGAACACGAATTGGAGTATTGGCGGGGACGACAAGTTCGTTGCCCGTCACGAGGGGGATTTCGCCCGCGTTATTCGGCAATTTAATCGTTTCGGAAGGGTATTCGAACTTGAACCACCATTGATAACCCGTGGCGACCACCTCCATGGCGTTGCCTTTCTCGTCCTCGGGGACGTCGTGGGTGTACCAGATGTCGCGCAGCGTCGGGATCGCGATGATGACGAGGAGTGCGACTGAGGCGGCGATGAGGCCGATTTCGATAAACGGATTACCGTGACCTTCAGGCGCCGGCTCGGCGTGCTCGTCGGCTTCGGATTTGGCGCGGAACTTGATTTGCGCGTAGGCCAGGACTGCGCCCACCACGACAAAAATAAAGGTGGTCACATAGACCGTCACCATAAAGAGGTCCCACTGGGACTTGGCGACCGGGCCGTCGGTGACCATCGTCGATTGGGGGCCCGAGAGGCTGAAAACCTCGGCAAGTTTGCAGCCGGATAAAAGGACCAGGCCGAGTCCTGCAAGTAAAGCGGTAGCAAAGCGGTAAACTTTGCGATGGTCAGAGCGTGTGCGGGTCATGTGTAGCTGTGAAGGCATGCGGCGGCATCAGCGTGATGCGCTGCTGCAGCAAGATCGGCTCAGAGTTCGCAAAAAATAGCTCATTTCAACTACAAAACCTCATCGATTTTCGTGCTTCTGCCCGGGAGGGATAATATATTACACGAACTGGTCTTGAGATTGCAGGTTTAGAAGCTGAGCCCGCTGCTTTGTAGCCGAAAGAGTGGGCTAACCGAGCCCGGTGTTTCGCGTTCGCCATCAATTTGCAATCAGGGGCTCTGTCGCGGAGTTCATCTGATTTATTTGCGGACATATTCAATTTTGTACGGATGATAAGCCCGTTTGGTTGCATCATAAGACTTGGTGCATTTTCCCCTCTGGGGTTGCGCCAGGCTTGGGTCTGTGCGATAGTTGGAATCGTATGAAAAAACAGATCCTCGTCTCTCTTTTGGCCGGCAGCGTAATCCTCGCCGGTTGTGGCAAGAAACAAGAAACGGCCGCCGCGGCCGAGTCTTCCCCATCCGTCGCGAGCGCTCCAGTTGCCGCGATTTTCGAAGTTACCGCGAATGACACGATGAAATTTAATGTTACCCGCTTGGAAGTGAAGGCGGGGCAGGACGTCAAAGTCACGATGACTAACATGGGCACTCTGCCCAAAGCCGCGATGGGTCACAATTGGGTTCTCTTGAAAAAGGGTGCCGATGTGAAGGCCTTTACCGACGCGGCGGTAATGGCGGCAGCGACTGATTATGTGCCCGCTGCCTTGGCTGACCAAGTCATCGCCCACACGAAGTTGCTCGGACCAAAGCAGAGCGAAGAAGTCAGTTTCAAAGCTCCCACCGAGCCTGGTGAGTATGTTTTTCTTTGCAGCTTTCCGGCGCATTATCTTACCGGCATGAAGGGCGTCTTGGTTGTCCAGTAATTCAGACCACTGCCTGCTGACGGCTCCAATCGTCAGCACCATATCATTCAAGCCGGGCCGTGCGCCCGGCTTTTTCATGGCACGTGATGGACCCGGAGGTAGGTGGCGAGCTTGCTCGCTGCCTACCCACACACGAGGGATTCTTCGACCGAGAGCCGACCGGGAATTATTCGGGTGAGTAATTTGTGGGCACCCCGCCTGCCTAATCCTAAATTTCTCAGACGGTTAACCGCTAATTTTCGCTAATCCAAACAATAGTTGAGTTTCGTGCAGAGGTAATTTGTTCACCGATCAGGTGAACTGCTTTTTGGCTCAGTTTTTTTGGATTTCTTGATTAGCGTCCATTAGCGTGGATTAGCGGTTTCTCATCTGAGTTTTTTAGGCTAATTCCGATTCGTTCAACTCACCAAATCGTGAGGCCACCAAATGTAATTGCAGAAGTATACGAGCACTCCTGTCACTGAGACATAATACCAAATGGGAAACGTGAAGCGGGCCCATCTTTTGTGCATTTCGAAATTACCTTTGATCGCGAACATGAACGTCCGCGGCACGAGGTACGCGATCGCCATCGCGAGGGTAATATGGGTGATCAGCATCGTATAATAGATCGCGCGCAACGCCGTGCCTTCGCCGAGGAAGGGGGTGTTGATCCCGCGAATCACCTTGTGCGTGACGTATCCGACCAGAAAAATTGCCGACACCACGCCGGCCGTCAGCATGGCGGCACGATGCGCCTGCCGGTTGCCCAGTTTGATGAAAATAAAACCCGCCGTCATCAGGACAGTGGCGGTGGCGTTCAGCGCGGCGTTCAGGGTCGGGATATCTTGGACGGTCATCGGCGTTACAGTTTAAAATAAAAACGGTCGGCTACCAAAATCCCCAAAATGAGCGGCAGGTAGGAAATGGAAATAAAGAATAACCGGCGCGCTTCGGTTTCACGTTTTGCGGGATTCAGGAAGACAATGGCTGATTGCAGAAACCAAAGTCCGAGCAGCACCGCTCCGGTAAAATAGTACCACGAGCAATACCCGAGCAACGTCGGCATCGCGGTGGCGGCCACGAGCAGGACGGTCCAAATAAATGCGCGGCGCGCGCATTTCCGACCGCTGGGATCTTCAACTGAAATCATCTTCATGCCGGCCGCCGCGTAGTCCTTGCGGTAGGTCCACGCCAACGCGAAGAAGTGCGGCATTTGCCACGTATAAAGAATCGCGAACAGACACCAGCCGAGTGCTGAGTTGGAGCGCCCTGCAGCCGCCCAGCCGATCATCGGTGGCAGCGCCCCACTGATCGCACCGATCTCCGTGTTCCAGCGCGACCATTTCTTGGCGGGAGTATAAATGGCGAGGTAGGCCACCACCGTCGCCAGTGCGAGAAAGGCCGAGAGTCCGTTCACCATTTTAAACAGGGTCATCAGGCCGGCGATGCACAGCGCCCAGCCCATCACAAACGCGGACCCGGGCTGCACAATGCCGGCGGGGATCGGTCGGTCAGCCGTGCGTTTCATCAGCGCATCAAGATCACTTTCCATCCACTGATTCAACGCCGCCACGCCCGCTGCACAAAATCCAGTGCCGAGCACCACGAAAAAAGTGCGCGACCAATCGACATACGAATACGGTACTGCCGCCAGATAACCGATCATCGATGTAATGACCGACATGAAACTGAGACGTGGTTTCGTCAGTTCCAGATAATGCTTCCACGTCGCCGACGGGCGTTGGCCTTCGGGCGCGATGGCGGCAGGGGAGAGGTCTTGGGCGGTTTTGGTCATGAACGGTTCCGCTCAATCGAGCCGCGATGCGTGAAAAAAGCCACCCCGAACGTCGTCGCCAAAGTCAGGGCACCCACCAGGACGTGCCCCGTGGTCATATAAACACTGCGTCCGGTCCAAATAATCTGCGCTCCGAGCGTGATTTGTACGCCGATCAATCCCGCGAGCAATACGCCCGACCACCGCAAAAATGTCGGTGCTCCGGGCTCCCGCCAAAGGAAATGGCCGTACGCAAGTACCGCCACACTGATCACGACCGCCATCAGGCGGTGGGCAAAATGGATGCCCACGCGGAAATCCCAAACAGCCGGCAACAGCGCGCCGTCCGGGGTTGAAAAGGGAAACGTCGGAATCGCCAGGCCGGCGAAACTGTGCCGCACCACCGCCGCAATTGACAGCTGCATGAAAATCAGCGCCACGCACCAAACACCCAGTCGACGCACGCGGGCCGATGGCTCGCGGCTCAGTCCGCCGTTGCGCTCGATCCAAGCCCGCGAACAGGCCGCCGCGATCGCGAGCAACGTGCAGACGAAGGCTTGCGCCAGAAAAGCGTGCAACATCGCGAAGAGCCGTCCCACGCTTGTAT
>JANYFP010000477.1 GCA_025362555.1 Verrucomicrobiota bacterium | reverse complement strand
TTTCCTGAATTATTGCCGGCGCTGATCACGGGGTTTGCCTTGGCTTTCGCCCGCGCGCTCGGCGAATACGGCTCGGTCGTGTTCATCGCGGGCAACATGCCGATGCACAGTGAAATCACACCGCTGCTGATTATCACTAAGCTTGAGCAATATGATTATCGCGGCGCGACGGCGATCGCGGTGGTGATGCTCGTCGCCTCGTTTTTCCTGCTGCTGCTCATCAATCTGCTTCAGAAATGGAGTCGCCGTTACTACCGCGTATAACATGGCACTCTCCACCACATCGACCTTAGCCACCAAACGTCCAACGGAGCGCGCCGCCGGGCCGCGGGTCATTCGCAATCCGCCCTGGGTGCGGGTGGTCTTCATGACCGTGGCGCTGCTTTTCGTCGGTTCCTTTTTGGTGCTGCCGCTGGCGGCGGTTTTCATCGAGGCATTCCGCAAGGGCGTCGGGGCCTATTTCCAAGCGTTCACGGATCCCGACATGCTCAGCGCGTTGAAGCTCACGTTGCTGACCGCGGTAATCGCGGTGCCGGCCAACCTTGTGTTCGGCGTGGCCGCAGCGTGGTGCATTGCGAAATTTGATTTTCGCGGGAAGAGCCTCCTCACCACTCTGATTGATCTGCCGTTCGCGGTGTCTCCAGTAATCTCCGGTTTGATTTACGTCTTGGTCTTCGGCTTGCAGGGTTGGTTCGGGCCGTATCTGGGTTCAGGCGACCATCCGTGGTTCGGCGAGTGGTTTAATCAGCAGGATATCCGGATTATTTTTGCTGTGCCGGGGATTGTCCTCGCGACTGTGTTTGTGACGTTTCCGTTCGTGGCGCGTGAGCTGATTCCGCTCATGCAAGCGCAGGGCTCCGACGAAGAATATGCCGCGATCACGCTCGGTGCGAGCGGTTGGCAAACCTTCTGGCGCGTCACCGTGCCGAATATCAAGTGGGGCCTTTTCTACGGGGTGATTCTCTGCAATGCGCGCGCGATGGGCGAGTTTGGCGCGGTCTCCGTGGTGTCCGGGCACATCCGCGGCGAGACGAACACGATGCCGTTGCACATCGAAATTCTTTATAACGAATACAACTTTGTCGCCGCCTTCGCGGTTTCCTCACTGCTGGCCATGCTGGCGTTGCTGACCCTGTTGTTGAAGAGCCTGGTCGAGTGGCGGGCGCAAAAGGGGGCGGAGTAATTTTTATGAGCGTACAAGTTGATCATATTCGCAAAACTTTCGGTCAGTACACCGCGCTCGAAGACGTGAGTCTGACGGTGAAGAGCGGCCAGCTCACGGCGCTGCTCGGGCCTTCGGGCTCGGGGAAAACCACGTTGCTCCGCATCATTGCGGGCCTCGAATATGCGGACGAGGGCAGTGGACGCATCCAATTTCATGGCGAGGACGTAACCGATGTCGCCGCCGGTAAACGTAAAGTAGGTTTCGTGTTTCAGCACTACGCGCTTTTCCGGCACATGTCGGTGTTTGAGAATATCGCGTTCGGCCTGCGGGTGCGGGGCCACCGCGAACGCCCGTCGAAATCCGAAATCGCTGACCGGGTGCACAAGCTTTTGAAACTCGTGCAACTGGAAAGCCACGCCGAGCGACTGCCGAATCAGCTCTCCGGCGGACAACGTCAGCGCGTCGCGCTCGCGCGGGCGCTCGCGGTTGAGCCGAAGGTTCTGCTGCTCGATGAACCATTCGGCGCGCTCGACGCCAAGGTGCGCAAGGAACTCCGTCGCTGGCTGCGTGAGTTTCACGACGAGATCAATCTCACCACTATTTTTGTCACCCACGATCAGGAAGAGGCGCTCGAGATCGCCGATGAAGTCGTGATCATGAACCAGGCGAAGATTGAGCAGATTGGCACGCCGCAGGAAGTTTATGACCAGCCCGCGTCACCGTTCGTCTATCAATTTCTCGGCAATGTGAATGTGCTGCGCGCCCAGTCGCTGGTGGGCGCCGGGATCGACGAGCCGCGGGCCTCCGCGCTTGAGTCTGATGGCAATATTTATGTGCGACCGCACGACATCGAGGTCGTGCCGTTTGTCCCTGGAGCGCAGGGCCTCACGGCGGTGGTGCGCTATATTCATGCCGCGGGACCGCAGGCGCGGTTGTCGTTGGAGCAGGTGCAATCACGCGAGCCGGTCGAGGTGGAAATTGCGCGCTCCGAGTTGGACTCGCTGCAGTTGAAGCACGGCGATCTGGTCAGCCTGCGGCTGCGGCAGGGGCGGTCTTTCACCGGCGACTACACCATTTAATTTTCAATCCAAACTATTATCCGCAACTCCCATGGCTAAAATATACAACGACATCACGGAAACGATCGGCAACACGCCGCTCGTGCGCCTCAATCGCACCGCCGCCGCTCACGGGGCCGGGGCTGAAATTTTGCTTAAATTGGAATTCTTCAATCCCCTCTCGAGCGTGAAAGATCGCATCGGTTTTGCGATGATCGAGGACGCATTGAAGTCCGGCAAAATCACCAAGGATACCGTTTTGATCGAACCAACCAGCGGTAACACGGGCATTGCGTTGGCGTTCGTCGCCGCGGCCAAGGGGATTAGGCTGATCCTCACCATGCCGGAGACGATGAGCACGGAACGGCGCAAGCTGCTCAAAATTCTCGGCGCGAAATTAGTGCTCACCGAAGGACCGAAAGGCATGAAGGGCGCGATCGCGAAAGCAGAAGAACTGCAGTCGAAAATTCCCGGCAGCATTATTCTCCAACAATTCTCGAATCCCGCGAATCCAGCGATCCATCGCAAGACGACCGCCGAAGAAATCTGGAAAGACACCGATGGCAAAGTGGACATTATCGTCTCCGGCATCGGCACCGGTGGCACGATCACCGGAATCGGAGAAGTATTGAAGCCGCGCAAGGCGGGTCTCCAAATTGTGGCGGTTGAGCCAGACGCGTCCCCGGTACTTTCAGGCGGCGCGCCTGGTCCCCATAAATTGCAAGGCATCGGCGCCGGATTTATCCCGGCGGTGCTCAATACTAAGGTCTACGACGAAGTGATTCGAGTGAAAGAGGCCGACTCCGGTCCGGTCTCCAAACAAGTCAATCAGCTCGATGGTATTCCAATTGGCGTTTCCTCCGGTGCGGCCGTCTGGGCTGCTCTCCAGTTGGCGAAGCGCCCGGAGAACAAGGGCAAACAGATCGTCGCGATCATTCCCTCAAGCAGCGAACGATACCTCTCCACCTGGCTCTTTGCCGACGTCAACGTCGACAGTGACAACGTGGACGATCTCATCCCGCAGGCCTGAGTTAGTTTCAATTTCTCCTGGCCGTCGGCTAAACTCCGACGGCTTCTCTCCGGTGCGATGACCAGACTACTGGAATCCACAGGCTTCTCCTGTGATTCCAGTATTTCCATTTTTTCATGTCATCAGCTCTCCTTCGTCTGACTTGGCGGACGGAGTATCACCGTGCTTTTCGGTGAATGAGTCTGGCGTGAGTTTCTCTTTGGCCGTCCGTGCGGACTGTAAGCCACGCGCGATTGCGCGGCCGGCTGGGCCGGTTGGTTCAATCGCGATGGGCTGCATCAGTTGGTGGATTTTTGTGGACCGCATTTATTTTCCATGAGTGCTTCTCATTTTTTCGTTTCCCCTGCTGAGCTTCAGCAGCAGCTGGCGGTTAGCCCGTCGCTGGCATTGCTTGATGTGCGGACGCCGGCGGAGTTTTCCGCCGGGCATATTCCGCAGGCCCGCAGCGCGCCGCTCAATCAACTGAAACCGAAAGTGCTGCTCGAAGCCGAAATCATTTTTAGAAATCAACCGGTATGTCTCGTTTGTCGCACCGACGCCCGGGCGATACTCGCTGCAGATGAATTTGCTGCCGCCGGGCATACGCGAATAGCTGTGGTGCAAGGCGGAACACTCGCCTGGATTGCGGCCGGCTTGCCGGTGACTCGGGCCCCAGGTCAGGCGGCCAGCCTTGAACGGCAGGTGAGAATTGCGGCGGGTTCGCTTGTTTTTATCGGCGTCGTCCTCGGCTGGTTTGTGCATCGCGGATTTTTTGGACTCTCCGCCTTCGTGGGTGCCGGGTTGGTTTTTGCAGGGATCACCGATTCCTGTGGGCTCGGGCTTTCGCTCCTACGACTACCATGGAATCAACGTTTTTCATCGATCACGCATTTTGCCACCGGTGATAAACGAAATAATTAATGTAACTCGCATGCTCCTATGATCTCCCTTGCGATCCCTGATTTCGGTGATTTTGAACTGCATCATCTGGTGTGCGACTACAACGGCACGCTGGCGTTGGACGGGATCTTGCTCTCCAGCATCGCCCGACGCCTGACCCTAATGGCCAGGGACATTACTATTCACGTTCTCACGGCCGATACTTTTGGTCTGGCCCGCCAGCAACTCGAGGGCTTGCCAGTGCAACTGACCATACTCTCGTCCGATGATCAGGCGGGCGCGAAATTGCGTTACGTGGAAGCGCTCGGCGCCGGGACGGTTATTGCGGTTGGCAACGGACGGAATGATCGGAAAATGCTGGCCGCGGCGGCGCTGGGCATTGCCTTGATTCAAGATGAGGGTGCCGCGGTCGAGACGATCATGAACGCCGATGTCGTTGCCACCTGCATGCAGGATGCCCTTGACCTGCTGTCGAATCCCAACCGCCTCAAAGCCACTCTTCGTTCTTAGCACTCATTCTCCGTGCCCGATTTCATCGGACGAGTAACCCATTCCTCCCGTCGCGTCATGCCTACTGCCGAAGCTATTCCAAGCAATTCAATCGCCTCCGGCTTGGTGGGCGCAATTGGGCGCACTCCACTCATCCGCCTGCGGCATCTCTCCGAAGCCACGGGTTGTGAAATTCTCGGCAAGGCGGAATTCATGAATCCCGGCGGGTCGGTGAAAGATCGTGCCGCGCTTGCGCTCATCGAGGACGCGGAGCGTTCCGGTGCACTGCGCCCGGGCGGAGTCATCGTTGAAGGAACCGCAGGCAATACCGGCATCGGCCTTGCACTCGTTGGACTTTCAAAAGGTTACCGCAGTGTTTTTATTGTCCCGGACAATTTCAGTCATGAAAAGACCGATCTTCTTAAGTCGCTCGGCGCCGAGGTACGGCGCGTTCCGCCCAAGCCGTTCAAGGATCCGGAGAATTATCAACACATCGCCCGGCGCACGGCCGAATCCATTCCCCGCGGTTGGTGGGCGAACCAGTTCGATAATACCGCAAATCTTGACGGCCATTATCGCACCACCGGTCCGGAGATCTGGCATCAAACTCACGGCCGCGTAACTGGATTTGTAGCGGCGATTGGGTCGGGCGGCACACTGGCTGGCGTGGCAAAGTTTCTGAAGGAACAGAATCCGGCCGTGCACACCGTGTGCGCCGATCCTTTCGGCGCTGCCATGTCGTCGTGGTTTAAACACGGGCATACGGATTTCGACGATGGTGATTCCCAGGCCGAGGGGATCGGGCAGGGGCGTGTGACCAGAAATGTGGCCGCGGCCCTCGTTGATGACGCCTACCGCATTCCCGATGCGGTCGCGGTTGAGTGTGTCTATCATCTCTTGCGCGACGAAGGACTCTATCTTGGGCTTTCTTCGGCGATCAATGTCGCTGGCACCGTCAAGCTCGCGCGCGAGCGCGGTCCGGGACAGGTCATCGTCACTATTCTTTGCGATGGCGGGGCGCGTTATGCCTCAAAACTTTTTAATCCCGTTTGGCTCCACGCCCAAAATCTGACGCCGCGATCCACGCGCTTGGAATTTCTCGATCAACTCTGATTTCATTTCTAAAGCACACTCGAATAGTATGTTAAAAAGTTAGTGATTGACTGCTCCAAGCCCTGCGACTGGCTTCTTGTCGCCCCCGTCCAGTCAACTGGAGGCGGGTCCGGAGCCGACAAACGGCACGGTCATTCCGATAGGTTTTTCTGTTCCGGTGCGGCGGTTCCTCTTCCCGAGATCCGCCTGCCCCCACTCCTCTCCAGCCTGACCGGCTCCGCCTTTGTCGCGTGTTCCGGTTTCACTCCGCGTTGCTAACCATCCGTCATGTCTAATCAAACCGTTCCGTCCGTCCAACTCAGCCTCGGCACCGCTGCCGCGCGCAATCTCGCCAATGCTACCGTCACCGTCCCGCAAAAGGGGCGCACCACCCCGCGCTGGCTCCTTCGGTTGCTGCCGTACATCGACGTTGATGGTGGCGTTTACCGCGTGAACCGGGTGGCCCGTGAGGCCGACGGAGAAGAGAGCGGAGTGAATGTTCTTACCGTCAACAGCGGCGAGGTCCAACTGCCCCACACCTTTGTCGATTACGAGGTGGATCCCCGTGAGTATCACCTCAGCACGATCCAAACCGTGCTGCACACGCACACCCGGGTCACGGATCTTTACAGCAATAAAATTGATCAACTGCGCGAACAGATTCGTCTCACGATTGAGGGCGTGAAAGAGCGGGAGGAGTGGGAATTGATCAACAATCCCGATTTTGGTTTGCTGAAAGAATCCGCTTCACGCGCGATCAAGACGCGTTCCGGCCCGCCCACGCCCGACGATCTCGACGAGTTGCTCGCGCTGGTGTGGAAAAAGCCTGCTTTCTTCTTGGCCCATCCGCGCACGATTGCTGCGTTCGGTCGCGAGTGCACCCGCCGGGGCGTGCCACCGCCGACGATTCATCTTTTCGGTTCGCCGTTTCTTACTTGGCGCGGCGTGCCGCTCATCCCGAGTGAGAAATTTGAGATTCAAGGTCGCGGTAAGGACGCGACGTCCAGCATTCTCCTGCTTCGCGTTGGCGAAGCTGACCAAGGCGTAGTGGGTCTGCACAAGGCCGGCGTTACCGGTGAAGTCGAGCCCGGCTTGTCCGTGCGCTACATGGGCACGAGCGAACTCTCCATCGCTTCTCATCTTGTGACCCGCTATTTCGCCGCTGCGGTGCTGACGCAGGATGCGATCGGTCGTCTCGATAATGTTCAGGTCGGCCACTACCATGAGTATTCCAAGGCTTGAGTCCGCGCCGCCATCCGTTCCTTCCGCGGACGCTTTCGGCGAAACGGGCGGTCCTGATACGGCGTTGATTTCCAGCTTGGCGCGCGAGCTCTGGCAGGAGACTTCCCCCACGTTGGCTTCGCGGCCCGCTCCGGCGCGTCCGACTGTTCCGTCGGCCTCGACGGGTTTGGCTGGCGCGTTTCCGGCGCAAACTCCGGACTATGCGCCGCCAGTGCACCCCGCGACTCAAGCGCCCACGCCTACTGCTCGCAGCGAAACCCGCAGCGGTGCGGCGGGAGCCGGTGACGCCCATCCTTTTGGTGAACCCCGCTGCAACGCTTTTGGTCGACCGGCGTCACAGTCTGCGCCGAAGGACTCACCATTGGCCGGACTTGGCAGCCAGGAAAGTCTCAGCCCGCCGACATATTATTTCATTCGTGAGCCCGCATTGCCCTCGCCCGCGGCGTTGCCTTCCGCGTCCACGCCGGCCGCTCCGGTTTTTAATGTCGAAGGAATCCGGCGGGATTTCCCGGCGTTACATCAACAGGTCAACGGCAAGCCGCTGATCTGGTTGGATAATGCCGCCACCACGCACAAGCCGCAGGCGGTCATTGATGCCACGTCGCAATTTTATAGCCGCGACAATTCCAATATTCACCGCGCGGCGCATACGTTGGCGGCGCGGTCCACTGATCTTTTCGAAGGCGGGCGGGAAAAAGTCCGTCAGTTTCTCGGCGCAGCCGACTCCAAGGAGATTATTTTCACGCGCGGCACCACCGAGGCGATCAACCTGGTCGCCAATACCTATGGTCGGAAACATATCGGGGTGGGGGATGAGATTTTGCTCACCCGCCTTGAGCACCACGCCAACATCGTGCCGTGGCAACTTCTCGCCCAGCAAACCGGTGCGATCATCCGCGTGGTACCGATCAATGATCGGGGAGAACTTATTCTCGAAGAGTATGTGCGATTGTTTAGCCCGCGCACTAAGCTTGTCTCGATGACCCATGTCTCCAACGCGCTGGGGACGATCAATCCGATCGAGCGGATCATTCAATTCGCCCACGCCCGTGGGGTGCCCGTCCTCGTGGATGGCGCGCAATCCACGCCGCACCTTCCCATTAATGTGCAGGCACTCGACGCGGATTTTTTCGTGTTCTCCGGCCACAAGATTTTCGGTCCAACCGGCATCGGTGCGCTTTACGGCAAGGCTGCGTTGCTCGACTCGCTTCCGCCCTGGCAGGGCGGAGGTCACATGATCAAAGATGTAACCTTTGAGCGCACGATCTACCAGCACGCCCCCGAAAAATTTGAGGCGGGTACTCCCGACATCGCGGGCGTGGTTGGTCTCGGCGCCGCCGTCGACTATCTTTTCAAAGTGGGTCTGCCCGCGATCGCAGCCTACGAACATGCGCTGCTGGAATACGCCACTCGCGCACTTTCTACTGTGCCCGGTCTCCGCCCCATCGGCACGGCCCATCACAAAGCCAGCGTGCTTTCTTTCGTTATTCCGGGCGTGC
>JANYFP010000440.1 GCA_025362555.1 Verrucomicrobiota bacterium | reverse complement strand
GGTTTGTTGCCTGACTTGGGCACGTTGCGCGATCGCTTCACCTCGACGGGCAACGTTCTGAAAGCCCGTATCTATGGTTTCTTCGCCATGGGCTGGCGCGGTTCCAACCGCCAGTGGAGCAATTACGAGATGGCCTACTTGATCCTGGCCGGTATCTCGACCCCGCTGGTGCTTTCCGTGCATACGATCGTGTCGTTCGACTTCGCGGTGTCCCTGATCCCGGGCTGGCACACGACGATCTTCCCCCCGTATTTCGTGGCGGGCGCGATTTTCTCCGGCTTCGGTATGGTGCTCACGCTCATGCTGCCGTTGCGCGCCATCTACCGGCTCGAGGATCTCATCACGCAGTATCACATCGACTGTATGTGTAAGATCATTTTGGCCACCGGCACGATGGTCGGTTACGCGTACTCGATGGAGTTCTTCATCGCCTGGTACGGCGCGAATCCGTACGAAGGTTTCGCGTTCATCAACCGCGCTTTTGGTCACTACGCGTGGGCTTACTGGATCATGATCAGTTGCAACGTCATCACGCCGCAATTCTTCTGGTTCAAGTCCATCCGGGAAAACACCACACTGGTTTGGATCCTCTGTATTTTCGTCAACGTCGGCATGTGGTTTGAGCGTTTCGTGATCATCGTCACGTCGCTGGCCCGCGACTTCCTGCCGTCGAGCTGGGGTTATTATTCTCCG
This sequence comes from Verrucomicrobiota bacterium, assembly GCA_025362555.1. Lineage (GTDB taxonomy): Bacteria > Verrucomicrobiota > Verrucomicrobiia > Opitutales > Opitutaceae > Lacunisphaera. The sequence goes on along the minus strand of JANYFP010000440.1, from coordinate 6,829 downwards.
TCCATCGTCGAAATCTTCACGTTCTTCGGCACGTTCGGTGTCTTCTCCGTGCTCTTCCTGCTCTTCATCCGCTTCCTTCCCATCATGCCGATGTCGGAAATCAAGTCGGTCATTCCCGCCGCCGATCCGCATGGATCGCACACCCACTAAGGAGGCACGACCATGAAACAAACTTACGGACTTGTCGCCGCCTTCGACACCACGGCCGATCTTTATCACGCCTGTGAAAAGGTCCGCGATGCTGGTTTCTCCCAGTGGGACGCCATCACTTCATTCCCTATTCACGGGCTCGATGCCGCCATGGGCGTGCGTCGTTCCCACGTCCCGCGCTTTTCGCTGATTGGCGGCCTCACCGGTTTTTGCACTGGCATGTCGATGATCTGGTGGACCGGTGCCTACGAGTATCCGCTAATTGTCGGTGGCAAACCTTACTTCAGTCCGATGTTCGCGTTTCCGATTTCCTACGAGCTCACCATTCTTTTCACTGCCTTCGCGACGATCATTGGCATGTTCATTGTGAACAAGCTGCCGATGCATTATCATCCCGTGATGAAGGCCCCGCAGTTCGTCCGCGCCAGTGACGACCGGTTCTACATTGTGATCGAGGCCAACGACCCAAAATTTAACCCGGCTCAGACCCGCGCCCTGCTTCAGCAGATCGGCGGCAAGGATATCGCCGAACTCGAGCAATAAGATGCGTTACGCCTACTACACGCTCGCCTTCGTTGTCGTCCTGTTGCTCTCCGTCATGGGCTACCGCGGCATGAAATCCACCCGGCCACCGATCGAGGTTTTTCCCGACATGGATCATCAGGCCAAATACAAACCGCAGGCGGAATCGAAGTTCTTCGCCGATGGTCGCGCCGACCGTTCCATTCCGGTGGGCACCGTGCCCCACGGCCGGACCGCTGATGCCGATCCTGATTTCCTGCGCGCGGATGATTTCCATTATGCCGGCAAGAATGCTGACGGCTCTTTTGCCCGCGGCTTTCCTGTCCAAGTGACGGATGCATTCATTCACCGCGGCCAAAACCGCTACATGGTTTATTGCTATCCGTGCCATGGTGCACTCGGCGACGGCAACGGTATCACGAAAGCCTACGGCATGGTCGCGACCCCGAGCTATCATGATGATCGCCTGCGCTCGATGGCTGAGGGCGAAATCTTCAACACCATCACTCACGGCAAGAACACGATGTTTTCGTACGCGGACAAACTTTCCCCCGATGACCGCTGGGCGGTCATTGCTTACGTGCGCGCTCTGCAGCGCGCCCACAATGCCTCGATTGACGATGTGCCACTCGAGCAACGCGGAGGCCTGAAGTAACATGAGCGCTCCCGCCATCTCCTCGTCATCCGCATCCACTGCGGTGCTGGCCAATAAATTTCTCGTCACCGGCCTGATCGGTCTCGCGTTGACCGCCCTCGGGCTGTTCTTCGCGAACCCGCAAGCCTTGGCGCTTTCCTATCTCGTCGGCGTCACGTATTGGACCACTGTCGGCATCGGCATGCTGCTCCTCGTGCAGATCCATCATATCGTGGATGCCGGATGGTCGACGGTTATCCGCCGCCAATTTGAACACGGGATTTCAGCCTTCTATTGGCTGCCAGTTCTTTTTCTCCCCCTGGTCATTTGTGCGTGGATGAAGCCCGGTCTGATCTGGCCGTGGATGGACTTGGCGCATGAAATCCACGGTGGGCACACCGTCGGAGCTGATCCGCTCTACATTAAGAAGTCGGGCTTCCTCAATCTGCACATGTTCACGTACATGACGGTTGGGTTCTTCGCAGTTTGGGCGTGGCTCGCGTTCCGTTTGCGCAAAGCCTCGTTTAGCCAGGACTCTGATGGTGACGTCAAGTGGACCTTCATGAATCGCAAGACCGCCGCTTTTGGTATTCCGCTGACGGCCCTGGCGCTAAGTTTTGCCGCGATCTACTGGATGAAGAGTCTCGAGTACCACTGGTTCTCGACGATGTACGGCGTGTGGTTCTTCGCGAACTGCATGCGCGCCGGTATGGCGTTTGGTGTGATGATTACTTACTGGCTTTATACCCGCGGCGATTACAAGGGCATCTTCAACACGAACCAACTGCACTGCCTCACGGCCCTCGCTTTTGCCTTCGTGGTGTTCTGGGCCTACGTCACATTTTCGCAGTATTTCCTGATCTGGAACGCCAACGTTCCTGAGGAAACTTTCTGGTACAACATCCGCGAGCACGGCGACTGGCTCTGGGTCGGCATGGTGCTGCTCTTCGGTCATTTCTTCGTACCGTTCCTCTCTTGGTTGCGCTACCGCAACAAGGCTGAACTGAAGCCGGCGCTTCTCGTCAGCATCTGGATCGCCCTCATTATTCTCATCGACCTTTGCTACAATATTCTCCCGGCCTTGAAGAATGAGCACGATGAGCCACTCCCGTTTATTTCGATGAACCTGTTTTGGGTTCTGACTTCGGTCATCGGCGTCGGCGGCATTTGTGTCTGGGCTTACCTCAAGAGTTTCCCCACGACGAAGATCATTCCTATTCGCGATCCCCGGATCGTTGAGTCCCTCACGCATCACGAAGCTACCGCGCCATGAGCGATTCCTCCTCCAACTTCTCGTTCCCGCACCGCACGCCGGTGTTTACCGCGATCATTGTTCTCCTCTCGTTCGCCGCGTTTGCGTGGCTCGCGACCAAGATTTACAAGCCACACGCTTTCACGGTCGACAAGATCGAAGGCGTTAAGACTCCGGCGGACCGCAAAGTCATCTTGGCCGAGCACCGCAGCAAGGAACAGGCCGATTCCGCCAGCTATGGTTGGGTCGATCAGAAAGCCGGTATCGTCCGCCTCCCGATCAATCGGGCCATGGAGCTCACGGTTCAGGATCACGCTAAGAAGTAATATTGCTGATGAATTCCACCGATAAGAACTCTCGTGCAGAGCAGATAGAGATCGATGCCTCGGCCAAATGGCCGGTGCTGATCTTTTTCGGCTCAGCCATTATGTGGCTGCTGCTGGGCGGAGCGCTCCAACTGATCGCTTCCATTCAACTGCACACGCCCGATTTTCTTTCGGCCTGCGCTTGGACCACGTACGGTCGCGTTGCCCCGGCGGCGCAGAACGCTTTGATCTACGGGTGGGGGATGAATGCGGCTTTCGCATTCGGCCTCTGGCTGATGGCCCGGCTCTCTGCGACCACGCTGCGCCACGGTGGCTGGCTGTTTGTCGCGGCTAAATTCTGGAACGTCGGGGTCGCTTTGGGCATTGCGGGTATTTTGGGCGGTTATTCGACGTCCTTCGAATTGTTGGAAATGCCGCGTTATGTGACGCTCATCTTACTCGTCGCTTACGCGATGATCGGAGTGTGGGGCGTGACGACCTTCAGCATTCGCAACACAGAAAATGTTTACGCGTCGCAATGGTATCTTTTCGGTGCGGCTTTTTGGTTCCCGTGGCTGTACGCCATCGGGCAAATCATGCTGCTGAAAGCCCCGGTGCGCGGCGTGCTGCAACCCGTCGTGAATGCCTGGTTTGTTCACGGCCTATACGGTCTCTGGTTTGTGCCGATCGCGCTCGCCTCCGCTTACTATTTTCTGCCGAAGATTCTCGGGAAACCGATTGCCAACTACTACCTCGCGCCTCTCGCGTTCTGGTGGCTGGTCGGCGCCACGGCCTTTGCCGGCGGCAGTCGATTGATCGGCGCGCCGGTTCCGATCTGGATTTCCACGCTGGGCGGCGCGGCAAATTTTCTACTGGTCGTTCCGGTGGTCGTGATCGCGCTCAATTTTTTCGGCACCTTGGCCGGCAACATCGCGGCCATCGGGAGTAGCATCACGATCCGCTTCACCCTGATCAGCATGATCGGCTTCGTTTTGGCTTCCGTGCTGAACTTCGCCCTGTCGATTCGCGGGTTTGCCCAAATCGTTCAGTTCACCTTGCTGACCGATCTCCGGGATTGGCTTATCTTCTACGGCTGTTTCTCGACCGCGATGTTTGGGGCGGCTTATTTCATTCTCCCTCGCCTGACTGGTCTGCAATGGCGCTCTTCGGCGCTGGTTACCGCCCATGTGGGCACGGCGGTTCTGGGGGTGTTGCTGCTGACGGTGGGACTCGCGTACGCGGGTTGGACCCAGGGCAAGATGCTGAATGATGCGGCGATTCCGTTCGGTGATATCACCAAGGCGATGACTTTCTGGTTCACGTTCCGCTCGGTAGGACTTGGACTCCTGCTCATCGGCCACGTCGCTTTCCTTATTAACTTCATTTGGATCGCGTGCCCCATCAATTCGCGCGGCACGCCATCGGCACAGTTTAGTAATCCCCCCGACTTGAAACTCTCGAACGAGTCCGTCACGGAGGGCCACGCATGAAAAACGGTCTAGCCCTTTTCCTCGGTGTGTTCGCCACGCTCGCTCTCTCCTGGGCCGGCTTGTTGCTGACGGCTCACAAGCAGCTCGGCAGCCTCAGCCAGTTCAAGGATCCGGTCGAAGAGACCCTGAACCCCCTTCCACTCTCGGGCCTCGCTGATCAAGGCCGGCTCGTTTATCAGGATCTCGGGTGCGTCTCCTGTCACACCCAGCAAGTTCGCCATGAAGGCTTCGGTGCCGACATCGAACGCAAGTGGGGTCAACGCGCCAGCTACGCCCGTGATTATATCCGCGAGAAAACGGTTTTGATCGGACATAGCCGTCTCGGGCCTGACTTGCGCAATGTGGGTGTTCGTCTCGGCGACACGGCCAGTCGTGATGAGTACGCCGAGTGGTTCTATAGTTTGCTTTACGCGCCCCAGTCGAAAGCTGCCGGCACCAACATGCCATCGTATGCTTTCCTCTTCGACGTGCACCCGACGGCGGGCCGACAGGCATCCTACGACGCCCTCAAGCTCACGAGCAAATTTGCTCCACCGGCAGGTTATGAAGTGGTTCCGACCGCCCGGGCCCGGGCCTTGGTCGCCTACTTGCAGAGCTTGAAAGACACTTACGATTATCCCACTGAACGCAGTTTGAATACACCGGCTGAAATCTCCAAGGAGGGAGCCCACTAACATGAGCTCTTCCCCCGACAATAATTACCGTTTCGAGCAGGCGGGAGCCAGCGATGACAGCATCCAGCAGGTTCACGCGCAGTTGCAGAAGCAAAAGCCCGATAAGAAAAACGGCTATTCATTTCTGCCGCTCGGAGTGCTTGGGCTTATGTGCTCAAGTGTTTTCTTCGGCTCCATTTATCTCGCCCACTATTCGGTGCGCTTTGATCCTTTGGTGGTCAACGAATCCGCCAAACGTGAGAAACCCGGTGCGGTCGTCGTGACCGCAGTTCCTCCGGCGGTGCTCGGCAAGAAAGTGTTCACCACGATCTGCGCCGCGTGCCATCAGGTGACCGGCTTGGGCGTCCCCGGCATTTATCCACCGTTGGCTGGCTCCGAGTGGGCGCAGGGCAACGAAGAGCGGATCATTCGGATCGTGCTGCACGGCCTCAACGGTCCGATCACGGTTGAAGGCAAGGATTACACCAATGCGATGGCTTCTTTGGGCACCGTTTTAAAAGACGAACAAATCGCCAATGCGTTGACTTATGTCCGGCAAGAGTGGGGTAACAAAGCTCCCGAGGTTAAGGCCGAGACTGTCGCCCGCATCCGGGCGGAAGTCGGTCCCCGGACCGCGCCGTGGACCTCCGCTGAATTGCTGAAGATCGGGCAATAATCGATTATTCAAAATCATTAAAAAGGCCGGGCGATGTGCCCGGCCTTTTTTATGATATATCGGCTTCGACGATGGGCCGGGCGTTCGCCCAACCGCGTGATCGCCTCACTTAAACTGATTCATTAGGCTGCCCATATCGGGCATCTGGAATTTTTGATAATCGGCGGGTGGGACGAATAGCGCATCGGGCTGAGCGCCGGGTTCGATCTTGGTCGCTTCCATTTTGAATGTCTCGGTGCCTTTGGCATCGCGCGTGATCACGCGCATGGGGAAGCCGCCTTTGCCCTTGAGGGCCTCTTCCCATTTTTCGCCAGTCGCGCTTTTGTGGCCGCCAAACATACCGCCGCCGCCGCCACCACCGCTGTTGCCGAGGCCCATAAACACGCCGAGGTCGGACGCGACCCAGAGTTCGGTCACCGTTCCTTTTTCTTTATCCTTCGCGAGGATTTGGTCGCACTTGTAGCCGAGAATTGTCTCCGATTTGCCCGTTGCTTCAACCTCTTGGTTCGCTCCCGTCTGCTTCTCCACGGCCTTTTGCACCGGCTGCTTGATCGGCATGACCATGTACATTTTTTCATCAGCCATCAGCATGAGCATTTCCATTTTATCGGTATCCATGATCGTCGTGACCGCTTGGCCCTTGGCTCCATGGTGCTTCTTTTCAACCTTTTTGCCGGAGTCGCCGGAGCCTCCCGTGTCGGCGACATTCATATCGATGCGCATCTTGTGACCTTTCATGGTGTAATCCATGGTTTGTGGCTGGCCTTTGGCGCTCATGGTGAGAGTCACCTTGCCCTCGAAGGCAGCGGCGCCGAATACGTGTGCAGCGGTGAGCAAACTGCTCACGACGATAAAACGGAGTAAGAGGTTCATGCTGGCGAGTCTGACAGATTGCAGACCTAACTCAAGCCGTGTTGAAGGGTGTTGCCTCCTGCTTTCGCCTAGGGAATTCTTTCGTCATGCCTTCTGAATTCACGATCACGCGCCAGGTGGAATTTCACGAGACGGATATGGCTGGCATCATGCATTTCTCCAATTTCTTCAAATGGATGGAGTGCTGCGAGGCGGCGTTTTATCGTTCCCTCAATCTGCCGTTAATTTCTTTTGTGCCCGGACAGGTGGTTGGCTGGCCGCGGGTGAATGTCAG
>JANYFP010000385.1 GCA_025362555.1 Verrucomicrobiota bacterium | reverse complement strand
GCGCCGGCGAAGCCGGAGAACGTAATCGGGCGCTCCACATCATTGCACTGACGGCATCCGCGATGGTCGGTGACCGCGAACGCTGCTTGAAATCAGGCATGAACGAATACCTGACAAAGCCAATTCAAGCCGCCGGCCTGGTCAAACTTCTCGAAGCCACGATCGCACTCCCGTCAGCGCCGGCCAGTTGATATTTCACAGTGCGGTAATTTGTCGGCGGGGTGCGGGCCTCTGGCACGCCGGGAGGTTCGACGTCGCTTTGCTCTGCTCGCTGGCCCTACAGGAAACCCGCGTTGGCCGCGTTGCGCCGGAAACCGTTCAGGCAAATCAACACTGGGGAAAATCAACCCAATAAGAAATCGGGGGCCAGCATTTTCACACTGGCCCCCTTCACACACACACACTCACCTAGCAACCCTACTAGGTAAATTATTTTGCCCGGATGCGAATGTCACCACCACTCGAACCGAGCGACAACAGTGAGCCACCACCGTTTACTTTCCCGGCCAGACTGCTTTTACGCAGACCGCCTTTCTCAATGGAAAGAGTCAGGGCGTCAACGTCCACCGTGCCACCGCTCGTATGCGCTTTAAGGTCAAAAGCCACGCCCTTGTCGACCGACACCACCACGGTGCCGCCGGACGTCGAAAGAGTACAATCCCCTTTCAGCACACCTTCGATGCCCGCCTTGATGTCGCCGCCCGACGTCGAAGCCGTCACGCGACCCCGCACGGAATCGATTATGATATTTCCACCCGAAGTGGAAAGGTCCGCCTCACCGCCAGCGCGAGCCACCTTAATATCACCGCCCGACGTGCTCAACTTCACGGTGGCGGTTCCTTCAGTAAGAGAAATATTTCCACCTGAGGTACTGCCATCCACTTCGCCCTCGACGCGATCGAGCTTCAGATCACCCCCGCTGGTCCGAAGCCGGGCCTGCCCATTGATACTCGCCAAGTTAATGTCCCCACCCGAGGTGTTCAAATCGACGTTGAAGTTCCGCGGCAATACGACGGTGAAACTGACGCTGACCCGCGTGTTACCCCAATGCCAGCCGCCCATTTTTTCATATTTCGCCAAGGCCGTGATATTGCCGCCTTGTTGCTCAATCGTCAGTGTGAGGTCTTTCAAGAGTTCATCCGCCTTCGCTTCAGAATCCGTATCGATGCGCTGCTTAGCCGTCACCTTGACTTCGGTATCAGAAGCACCGGTCAGCACGGTGATGTCGCCACCGGAGGTCTGTACTTTCAACAATCCACCCGATTTCAGGGTGAAGTTTTTCTCAACGGTGCGCGTAATCTTAGCTTCGAGAAAGGTTGGAGCAGCCAACAGCGTCCCAAGCGTGAACAGAGCGATGAATGTTTTCATAGGAGTGTGTCCAATGAATACCCGCCAACCGGAAAAAAGTTACAGAGAATCGCGCGGCTTTTCACGGCACCCCGCCAAATGGCGAACAGACCCGCCAGCTCCCTCCTATTTGACCAGTGCAGCACTCCACCCGGCCTCGTCAAACCCCACCAACGCAACTCCGACGCCGAGCAAAAACGGACGCTTTACCAAATTCCCATTTCCGGCGAGCAAGGTGAACATTTCTGCCTCACTCATCGCCGTCAGTTTTTCGCCCAATTTAAGTTCACGATAATCGACGCCCGACGTGTTGAACAGCCGGCGGCGTTCACCGTTAAGCGCCGCCAGCATCGTCCGCAATTCCGCGCGCGTCGGAGGCGTCTCGCGAATCGGACGCTCCTCGAAGATCAAGCCCTGCGATCCCAGCCATTTCACCGCCCGCCGGCAGGTATCGCAGTTCTTATAGGTATAAACCGTGAGCTGATTCACTTCTTTTCAAAAATCTCTTTAAAGAATCCTTTCATCTGCGACCACGAACGGCGATCCGCCGCCGCATTGTAACCGATCTTGCCTGTCAGACCGTTGGCAGCGGCCACCTTGTCCGCGCCAGGATTGGTGAAAGCGTGAATCGCGCCGGAATAGCTGATGAACTGATAATCAAATTTGCCGTCATTCATCGCTTGGGTAAACGCCGCCAAATCCTCCTTGGAAACCAACGGATCCAATGCGCCATGACACATGAGCAGCTTCGCCTTCGTCTTGACCGCCGCATCAGCCGGCACCGGAATCAGACCGCCGTGGAAACTCACAATTCCCACCAGCGGCGCACCCGAATAGGCCAGTGCCTGCACCGTCGAACCACCAAAACAATAACCGATCGCGGCCACATGTTCCGTCTCCACGAGTCCGGTCGCAAGCAACTGGTCAAGTCCGGCCTGCGCCCGCTCGGCCATCAGCGGCTTGCCATAAAATTGCCCGGCCAATTCACCCGCTTTTTGCGCCTCGGTCGTCGACACGCCCGCGCCATACATATCCACAGCAAAAGCCACATAACCCAGCTTCGCCACCTGCTCCGCGCGGCTTTTCGCATAGTCGTTCAAGCCCCACCACTCCGGCACCACCAAAACGCCCGGGGCTTTTTTCTCCGCCGAAACTTTCGCATCATCGTAAACGAGGTACCCCTCGAGCTTCACGCCCGCATGTTCATAGGCGACGGGCTTGGTGATAATTTTTGCACTCAACGAGACGCCCGCGCACAAAGCGAGCCCGGCCAAAACGATTCGGGATAGATTCATACCCCCACCGTACTCATCGCCGGCCAAAAAACAATCCCGCTGCGTGTCAGTGAGCTACTCCGTTCTATTCCCATTCGCTGAATAGTACTGAC
>JANYFP010000384.1 GCA_025362555.1 Verrucomicrobiota bacterium | reverse complement strand
CCACTTGCAGCCGTTCTCCATCACATATAACACAGCGTTCAGGAAGTTCAGCGCCTCCATGCTCACGTTGCCGCGTTCCACCGGCAGGCTCTCACGGATTCGCTTCAGATGCCTTTCAGTTAATTCCATCGCTCCGGTCTAAAATCCCCTCCTGGCTTGGCAATAGTGTTAACAGGCCCTAAGCCGCATCCAGTTAGTCGAACAACCGTTTTACTGATGAATGGACGGACTGAGTGGTGAACCCCGACCTCCCGACTTCGTCAAGGCTACGACGGACAAGCCGGGCGGTTTGGTTCGATGCGCGCAGGAGAAAACGCGCCCAGAGGTCGCGTTCCACTCAATTCAAATGCACGAGTCCGGCTCAGGGCAGCAGTGACGTTTTAATGGTTCCTCGCTGTTTTCGATGGGTGATGGCAAAGGGAGCTTCGACCAGAACCCAAGCCAGAGGAGGTGATCGCTAATGAGTTTCGCCAATAGGCGAAACTTTAGAATTCCCCTTCGACTCATCGTCTCCGGTTTAGGTTCCGGGGAGTGTGCTGATCGCAGACAGGGATGTTCTGCCTGCGATTAGCAGGCCCCAGAAACCCATGGGCGGAGACGATTAGGCGAAGCCGCACTTTCAAAGATTCATCCATTGATGAATCCAATTAGCGGTTAGAACGCTCGGGTTTTTGATTCTGTTTTGTAAGGCTAGCTACTGGAAGTAGCGAGGAACCGCTTTAATTTCAAATCCGCGCTATGCGAGCTGGCGGCTGAGGCGGCCTTTGTATTTTTTGCCGAGCTCGCGGTTGTATTCGATCGCGTTCGGCATGTTCTGGCTGCGGAGAATCGGCAAATGGTGCCCGCCCGTTTTCAACCACTCGATCACTTCTAGCGTGAGTAAATTAAGCAGCGTCGCGCCGATCAGCGTCGAGGTCGGTCCGGCCATGACGCCCTCGGCTACGGGCGTAATCGCGTCGCCGGGGAGACCCAAATTATCGAGTACGTAGTCGGCGACGTCGTGGAGTTTTTTTCCACTGGGATGCACGGTCGCAGCGGACTTGGACATGGCCACGCAAGTCAGCCCGATGACGTTCAGGCCTTTTTCTTTCGCATAGAGTGCGACTTCGATCGGCGAGGAATTTTTCCCTGAGTTGGAGATGACGATAATTGTTTCTCCAGGCAGCAGTCCGTGCGCGCGGTCGTAGCGTTCAACTAATTTGGTGCCGTAGCCGACGAGGTTTTCAATGAAGCCGCCGGTGGGATCGAAGAGACCGCTGACGCAGACGAGGCCGCCGGCGCGGCCGATGACTTCACTGTGGCCGCTGCCAAAGGTGTGGAGTACGCCGCCCTTGGCGATGGATTCACCGATGATCGGCCCCAGTGTTTTCAGCGTGGATGCATTTTGGGCGCAGGCTTTTTGCAGCAGGCCAGTGGCAGTCGTGAGGTAGGTGGCGGCGAAAGAGGACATGCGCGTAGTGTGGTCCGAATGCGGCCGGGGCTGCACGTCAAAAGTGGCGCGATGCTCACACCGCGATGCGGTCGCGCTCAGACGTTGCGGGGCGAGTTCGCAACCTGCGAGGGGCGGGTCTCAGATCAGAAAAAGAAACTGAATCCGATTGAGCCGAAGACGTCGCGCTGGGCTTGGCCGTAGAATTCCTTGGTCCGATAATTCTGGGTGTAGGCAATCTGGAATTTTGGCCAACTCAGGACGAATCCCAGGTTGAGATCGGCCACTAGCTCGCGTTTGTCGACGGACGGACTGGCTTGCCAGGTATTGCCATCGAGAAAAATATCGCGGGCCACGGCGCGAGCTTCGCCGCTCGCGTAGACTTGCGCGGAAAAGCGCTGCACGGTGCCGTTCGCGGTGTTGCCCCCTGCGGGACGGATTAAATCCGCCCCGAAATCGGGGGGCAAGTGCCAGCCTGCCCGAATCACCACTCCACCGGCGAGATGCGCTGCGACGTTACCCAGCGTGACGCGGTGGCGGAGGATGAGATCGCAGCTAAGGGGTGCGGTGGCCGCCGGGGAAAATTGCCAGGTGCGGTAACGCCGTTCCCAGGAAATTTGTAGGCCGGGCTCGTTGTGGAGTTGGTTGCTCCAGCCATTCGCGTGCGGGACGTGGATGACGTCATGCCAGGCGTTTTGAATCGGTTCACCCAGGGCCGCGGGGCCGATAACTCCAGCGGAAATTTCAATGAGCCGGAGTTGGCGGTCCAATTGGGCTTGCAGCAAAATTGAACCGTAGAGCCACGCGGCGTAGGGCCGGTCGAAGGGTTGAAGAAGCGGAGTGTCGGTGTCGGTTGGCGTGTATTGGTTTTGGCCGAGAGCAAAGCCAACTTTGTAGTGCCAGTCCTGAGTCTTCTGATCCATCCACGGCAGAATCCCGGTGACAAATTTAACAAACGCCGGCGATTCATTGAGATTAGTTTCACCCAGCCAAGTGAGTTTGAGGCCGTTCGTATAATGTCGATCTGAGCCGGCGAAATATTTATCGTTTTCACTGACGACGGTGAACGTGCTGTGTTTGATCTTTAGCTCAGGCTCCGGCGTCTGCGCACGCGTGAACGGAGCGCCCAATGAGAGGACGGCTACGAGGAGGAAGAGGTG
>JANYFP010000559.1 GCA_025362555.1 Verrucomicrobiota bacterium | reverse complement strand
CCTCGCGCCACGTCCACGCCGTCAGGCCCGTGTCTGGGCGCCTTTGCGGAGCCAGCAACAAATGGCGGCAATGCGATGAATACAGATGCCAAAATTGATGCACCGCGCGATTGCCGATCTTAAACGGCGTGCCCGGGCCTTCGCCAAAATTAATTTCGGCCACGGCCCGCTGAGTGGTGGATGACGTAGCCATCGGCGCTGCTATTTATAATCGGCCGGTGCGGTCGGTTCTGAAAGAAGAGTCATGAGTCGCCACCGATAGGTTTGATTCGAATCCAGCCTGACCGGGAGCTTGCGCGATAATTCCGGCGCAGGATTTTCCGAGAGCGCGGTCTGCTCAATCTCGTAATCGCCGCCCGCAAGCTCAAGGCTGAGTGTCGCACGCGACTGCAAACGATACGCTTGAGCGGTCTTACCAGAAACTCGCGTAACGGTGAGCTGCCACTCGTAATCGGTTTCGTTGATCACCACCAGGTGAGCCGGCGGGAGCGCGGGTGGCGGAACCGGAACCGGCGCAGCACAGCCAGAAAAGAACAGGCCACCCGCCAGCATGGCCAAAAAAAGCAAAGCGGAAAACACGATCCAAAGTAGCGAGCGGGATGCCCTGGGGGGCGCGATTTCCATCGCTCCATCTCAACGACGGATGTGTCGACTGTCCAGTCCGCAGCCGGAGCCGCCCACCCCTTTCGCAGGTTTTTGTCGATGCCCGATGCGCGAAGAAGTTTGAGCCTGCGTGAAGATTTCAGCTTACTGCGAACGGTGACGATCGATGAAACATTCGCGACCGCATTGCGGCAACAGCAGGCAGGGCAAATGGCCGAAGCCGAGGCCGGCTATCGGCGAATTCTTGAGCTCGATGTTCATCAGCCGGAGGTGCTCTATAATCTCGGCATCATCCTTCGAAATCGCGGGCTCTGGCAGGAAGCCGTTGCACTCTACGAGCGTGCGCTGGAATTGCGGCCGCGCTTCCCTGAGGCGATTCACAATCTCGGTGAAACACTCAGCAACGCGGGACGGCTCGATGAGGCCGAGGATATTTTCCGCCACGCCCTTCTGGTGGAACCAGATTCGGCCGACTCATGGAACAATCTCGGTGGCGTCCTCAAAGATCTCGGACGCATTGCTGAAGCCATCGACTGCCTCCAACGCGCCGTGCAACTCGCGCCCGACAATGCCCGCATCCACAGCAATCTGGTTTTCACCTCGCACTACAGTCCGGTCGTGAGCGCCGCCGCCCTCCGGCAAACGGCGCGAGCCTGGAGTCAAAAACACGCCGAGCCCTTGCGTCGGGAATTTTATTCACCCCAAAACCAGGAGCGTTCACCCCACCGGCGACTTCGCATCGGTTACGTCTCACCCTATTTCCGGGATCATTGCCAGGCTCTGTTTACCTCACCACTTTTCTTCCATCACGATCACGAGCAGTTCGAGCTATTCTGTTACAGTGACGCTTCTACTCCCGACGCAACCACGGCGCGCCTGCGAGACGCCATCGATCACTGGCGGCAAACGGATAAATTAGACGACGCTCAATTATCCACGCTGATTCGAGCGGACAAAATTGAAGTCCTCGTGGATCTGACCCTGCACATGGCCCATCATCGGCTGTTGGTCTTCGCGCGGAAACCGGCACCCGTGCAAGTGACGTGGCTGGGCTATCCGGGCACGACGGGACTGGAGTCAATTGACTATCGATTGACCGATGCAGTCCTCGATCCAGCGGGCATCGGCGAAGAATCATATGCGGAGCGCTCCTTTCGACTGCCGGATTGCTTCTGGTGCTACGATCCGCTGACCGACCAGCCGCCAGTGAATGCATTACCCGTGGCGCAGTCAGGCCAAATCACCTTTGGCTGCCTCAACAATTTCTGCAAAATCAACGATGACGTTTTGGAAGCGTGGGCGAGCGTCCTCCGGGCCGTACCCAACTCCAAACTACTCCTTCTCGCTCCAGCGGGAGTTTCGCGCACGCGCGTGAAAACAAAATTGGGGCTCACCTCGCAGCGCGTGGAGTTCATCGCACACCAACCGCGCACGGACTATTTAAAAGAGTACCACCGCATCGATCTCTGTCTCGATACGTTTCCGTATAACGGCCACACGACTTCGCTCGACGCGCTTTGGATGGGCGTTCCCGTGGTCAGTCTGAGCGGAGCCACCGTCGTTTCACGCGCAGGCCTCAGTTTGATGACGAATCTCGGTCTGCCTGAATTGGTCGCAAATAATTCAACTGAATTTATCCGACTCGCCGTGGGACTCGCGCAAGATCACACGCGCCTTGCTGGCCTGCGCTCGACTCTACGGCAGCGCATGACGCGATCGCCGCTGATGGCCGCCGGGCGTTTCACCCGCAACGTCGAGCACGCGTACCGGACCATGTGGCAGGCGTGGTGCGCGAGTCGCCTCGATGAAGAGCATAAAATCTAGCGCCCCCAACAGAGGAATGTCCTCGCGTAAAAAATCACGGCCGATGAGTGGAACCCGTCCGGAGGCAGGGTTCCACCTTACGCTGACTCAGACCGTTGCTGCCGCTGCATCCGTCGACCGGCGTCTTTTTCCATCAGTGACACCCGGAATCGGCAGAGGTGGAGTTTCGACCCCAGTCACCTTGCGATTGCGATAGACATCATAGTCCGGAATCAAGCGATCGTAAGTTTTGTCCATCAATGGCGACGAAATGATGAAGTCCGCAGACGCGCGATCACAAGCGATGGGAATATTCCAAACCACGGCCATGCGCAGCAGCGCTTTGATGTCCGGATCGTGAGCCTGCTGCTCCAGCGGATCCCAAAAAAAGATCAGAAAATCAATTTCGTTGTCGACGATCTTAGCCCCGATCTGCTGATCGCCACCGAGCGGTCCGCTCTGCAGTTTGGTAATGGGAAATTTGAGTTCACGCTCGAGCAGAGTGCCCGTGGTGCCGGTGGCGAAAATCTTGTGATGCGCGAGCAGGTCGCGGTTGAACTTGGCCCACTCGACCAGCTCGATTTTTTTATTATCGTGCGCCACGAGCGCGATCTTCTTGTTCAACTCCATCCGGATTTTTTTATAGGCCATAAAATTTTTGTGCTTTGGGCACGTCGAAAACGGCGTGCTTCTTCAAGACCCTGCACCAGTGCCGGGTGAATGTCACTGCGAGTTTACGAGGAAATCCAACGTAATAATCGGGGTCCGATTCATGCGTGGACCACGATCAGCTTTCGGCCAACAAAAAGATCAGTCCGGTGCGGAAGGACTCCGGCAAAACATTAAAATGATTTCGCCGAGCAAAACGTCGCACCACCCAGCTGAGTCCGGTCAACGGCCGGGCGATCAATTGATTTTCCAGCAGCACCAAATCACCGGTCATGGATGCCGTGTCCTCCTCGCCCACCCCGATAAAAAGTTTCGCGGACAAGGCCTCGTTGCGCGCCTGCCGCTCGGCCACCCATCCGAGGATGCTGCGGTTATCCCACCAAATGGACGGCGCGCTGGCAAGGTAGTGCGTGAAGAACCCCGGTTCCTGACACAACACCGCCAACACCAGCAACGACCCCAGCGAGTGTCCAGCGATGCCGCGGAATTTACGATTGAGCGGAAAGCTCCGCTCCAACTCGGGCCAGAGAGTAGCGGTAAGAAATTTCGCAAAGGCCGCCGCACCACCACTGGCCGGTTCATCACTGTGCGCAGTCGGCGTGTAATCGCGACCCCGCTTGTTTACCGCCTTGGTGTAGCTCGCCCCGTAACCCACCCCCACCAATAAAGTCGGCGGAACCAATCCGGCCGCGCGAGCCTCCCGATAGGCGGCGAGCGCAACGGGAAACTGATCGTCCCCATCCATAAAGAGCATCACCGGCCACGGGCCAGGCGAAGTCTTCAACGGCGGAGCCTCGATAAATATTACGTAACTCGTACCGGTTTCGGGCGAGACCAGATTGAAGACTGATTTCATCGCGGCGGAAGGTTCGTATTTAATCCGTTATTTCCAAAGCACGATTCAGGCTTCAGTCACGTCAAGACTCACGATCTCAGCATCCTCAATCTGAACTGCGACCGTCATCGGACGACAGCAGACCTCGCAGTCGATGATAAATTCCGCGCTTCCCTCACTCACATCCAATGCGAGGGAAAAAGATTCTCCGCAATGCGGACATTCAATGGAGATCGAGTCATTCATGCGACGCGGCTAACTTGTGGCATCCGGGACATTCGTCAAATTACATCCGGTGCCGGCACCCTTGCCACCGGAAAACCTCTCCCGCATCGCACCGCCCTCGGGACGAGGATCAGATCAGTGCGTTGGCGCGGGTGGAACGCGGCCTCCGGACGTATTTTATTCCCATTGACCTCCAGAAACGCACGCGGAGGTCGCGTTCCACCATTCGAAACAGGTACCGACAACTGAAATCAAAACCAAACGGCACGAGTCCATTCGGGGTCTGCGTTTCCTGCAACGAATCGCGATGGGCACGCAAGCCGAAGCCAAGGCCGGAAATAAGCCACCGCGCTGCGTTCGACCTCGATTCGGCAACCACCACTCCGAGGACGTGACTGTCACCGAAACCCACAGCCTCGAGCCCGCCCAACTCCGCGGTTCCCTGGTGCATGTCTTGCGCTACAAAGTTACTATGACGAGCCGGGTCGTAAAAGAATCGCTCTCGAAATGTCAGGCAAAATTGTACCGATGTCGCGCACCAGCGGCGCGAACTACGGCATGAAGCCGCCCTCGGACTCAGCCTTGGTTTTCGTGGCGGAGCTGGCGAATTCTCTCGTGCGAATGACCATGGTCGGGATGAGTATCGCGTACCGGCTGCGAGGCAAGAATCCCGCCCGACTGCAGTTCATGCGGTTGAACTGCTTTACCCATTCCCACGAACTGATTGAGGCTTGAATCCGGGAGACCAAGCCGCACTC
Source organism: Verrucomicrobiota bacterium (assembly GCA_025362555.1). Taxonomy (GTDB): domain Bacteria; phylum Verrucomicrobiota; class Verrucomicrobiia; order Opitutales; family Opitutaceae; genus Lacunisphaera. The sequence goes on along the minus strand of JANYFP010000559.1, from coordinate 766 downwards.
ATGCGGCATGCGAATTGTGCATCGTGATCCGACCGCTATCATCGTCGTCGCGATGACTCCGATTGACGAGGTGCGCTTGGCCGCGAGCCCGGTCAGGACCCGCCGTTGTTGTGCGCCCGATTGCCTGACGGGCGCGGCGAGCGGTGCCAATACCACGAGCTCGTGAATACTGCGGACAAAGCCAAGGTGCATCCGCCGGTACAGCCGATTGCAACCGAGCGCAAAGTGTGGGCGATCGGCACGCTGACCTACACGTTCGGCGGCCTGGTGATTCTTTTCTGCTGGCTGCTGGCCGGCGACTTCGCGTGGTCGATGAAAGAGCGTTCCGTGATGTGGGTTGTCCAACTGCTCATCAAAAAATATGAGGCTTCAGACACGATCGCCGGCCTGCTGATCGGTTCGCTGCCCCAGGCCCTCACAATGATTCTCACGCCGATTGTGAGTTACCGGTCAGACCGTCATCGCGGTCGTTGGGGCCGGCGGATTCCCTACCTGATTATTCCCACGCCGGTGGCCGCACTTTCAATGGTCGGGCTGGCGTTCAGCCCCGAGATTGGTCGGGCGCTGCACGGGCTGCTCGGGGCCAGTTCGCCGGGATTGAACCAAACCATCCTGATCGCATTTGGCCTCTTCTGGACGCTTTTTGAAGTCGCAACCGTCACCGCCAACGCGGTTTTCTTCGGCCTGATCAATGATGTCGTGCCCAAAGCCGTGCTCGGTCGTTTTTATGGCATGTTCCGCGCACTGGGTCTGGTGGTCGCGATGG
>JANYFP010000328.1 GCA_025362555.1 Verrucomicrobiota bacterium | reverse complement strand
GACTACCAGCATGAGACCTCCGATCAGGTGAGCCAAGGCCACGTAGTGGAGGAGTCCGGCGGTGACCACCCACGGGTATTCGAGGCGCTGAATCAGGGTTTGGATGAATTCAGCCTTGGTGTTGGTGATGATGAAGAGCCCGCGAATAAAAAGACCAAGTCCGAGATAAATTCGGACACAATCGAGCCAAACTTTTGGGTGGGTATCCGCCCAGCCGATGAATTGACGCACCTTTTCCATGGGACTGCCTTGGGTTGAGGGGTAAGGCCCGACGGGCCCAATGTCCGTCGGTGCGCATGAAGGATACGGCTGATTTGCGGGCAGAGTCAACGGTCGTAACGGGGGTTGGAACAGGGATGGAAGAGTCGGATGGCGCGATCATCCGACAGAAATATTTTGCCAGCAAGCAGCGGGGATCTCAGCGTGAATTTTGTTATGCGATTACCCCGCTGTTTTTTAGTCGCGTTGCTGGCGTCGGTGCTCACCGGCTACGCCGTGGAGCGCTTGCCGATCGAGGATTTTTCCCGGGAGCCCGGCATCGCCCGGGCGCGATTGTCACCCGACGGGAAACGTTTCGCCTTCCTGCGGGATCATCAGGGAAAAACTTCGCTCCACGTCATGGGCATCGACGATCAGAAACTTTCGTGGCTCGATCTGGGCGAAGCTACGCTGGTAAACGGTGCGCCGAAGGGAGTGGAGCGGTTTCAGTGGATTAGTGATCAACGGTTGGTGATTAGCACCACGGTGTGGGACCTGCACTACGGGGTGTTCGCGACTAATTGGGATGGCGGCCATGCCGTGCCGATCAGCGGGTTGGAGGACGGCAAGATTAACCTGAGTGCATCGCGACTTTGGGCGCGGGAGGTCGTGCATTGTTTTTACGACCAGGATGAATCGATCCTGATGTTGGATCGTCATGAAAACGCGCCTGGGAGCGCCTCTCATCCGGATGTCCTTCGCGTCAATACCGATTTGGGTCTGACCAAGACTGTCGTCAAGAACCCGGGGGAAGTGGTTCATTGGGGCGTGGATTTTGCCGGGGTTGCGCGGCTCGGTGTTCTCCGTCACGGACAATTGTCCGGCGCGATTTATCGGGAAGACGAACAGACACCGTGGCGCACAATTTTACCCCTGAATGATCGGACGGGAATCATGCGTCCAGTGGGATTCAACTCTGCCGACGGGTCGGTCTTGGTCGCGGCCTTAACGGACAAGCAACGGTGGACGGTGTTTCCGTTGAGTCCGGCTGGTGGGGCGTTGGGTGCTCCGTTGCTGGCCGATGACGAATACGATATTTTTCCGGATCGATTTGTGCCTTCGGTTGATGGGATTGCTCTGGCGGGACCGCTCTTTTCGAGGAGGAAACAATCCTTGGTGGGGCTTCGCTACGTTACCGAGTTGCCTCGCACGAAGTGGTTCGATCGGGAATTTGCCGGTTACCAGCAGATCGTGGATAAGAACCTGCCTGACACCGTGAATATTCTCGTGGACGAGTCGCTGGATGGAAGGCGAATGCTTTGGCTTGGGTTTTCCGACACCAATCCCGGTTCCTATTATCTGATCGATAAAGAAAAGCACACGTTCAAGTCGCTCGGGGCGTGTCGGAATTGGATTAAGCCGGCGCAGATGGCGCCGATGCTGGCGGTCAAGTATGGAGCGCGAGACGGCTTGCTAATTCATGGCTATCTGACCGTGCCGGTTGGTTATAAACCCAAGGATCTGCCCGTAGTGATCATGCCGCACGGCGGGCCATGGGTGCGTGATGTGTGGGGGTATGATCCGCTGGTTCAGCTGCTGGCGAATCGGGGGTACGCGGTGCTGCAGATGAACTATCGCGGATCGACGGGCTACGGGGATGAACTTTATCAGGAGGCGAGAAAGCAGATTGGCGGAAAGATTCAGGATGACATTGAGGATGCGACGCGCTGGGCGATCGCGGCCGGCGTGGCGGATCCGAAACGCATTGCGGTCATGGGCGCGAGTTATGGGGGCTACTCGACGCTCTTCGCGCTGGGGCACAATCCGGAACTATATCGCTGCGGCATCTCCATGGCGGGCGTGACGGACTGGCCGGCGATTTACGAGGCGAGTGATGTGGCGGAAAATAAAGCGGCGCTAAAATATTGGCGCGAGCAAATCGGTGATCCGAAGATCGATGATCTACGCTCGATTTCCCCGGTTAACTTTGCGGAGAAGATTACGGCGCCGGTGCTGATTATCCAGGGTAAGCAGGACCAGCGGGTGCCGCAGAGTCAGGCGAAGCGCATGATTGCGGCCCTCGAGAAAACCGGGCGCAAACCGGAAAGTCTGTTTCTTGCTGACGTCGGACACAGCTACGGCAACGAAAAGAAGCGGACGGAAATTTTTAAATGTATCGCCGCATTTCTTGAAGCGAACCTCGGCCCGGGCGTGCCGTGAGGGGAATGAGGGGAGGTAATTGACTTTGTTTAGTTCTTTGTAGGCGGAGTGCCCCCTCACCCCGCGGCTTTCATAATTCGTGCGAGCGTTCTTCCGGGGTGGGGCACTGCATAGTGAAGTCGTGATAAACGGTAGGTGGCGCGCTCGTCGCGCCACGTTTGGGACCGGCCGGCTGAGCGTTGCGTGACAAGCCTGCCACCCTCCGGCGCATCAGCAAAAGGGCGATTGATATGAACAAGCAATAGGGGCGAGCTCGCGTTCTGGGTGCGTCCGCTGAATTCTTTTGAAGCACGCCTCGTCCAAGCTCGCCCAACCTCGCATCGACCGTGGCTGCTGCAAGCAGCAGCCCGACATACGCACATGGTACACGTGAATTTTTTCCGGCTGCCATTCTTTTGTGTGAATGAATGGTGGTTTGCGAATGGCAGTCCGGTGATTTTTGTTTAACAGTGATGAAACCCCAATCCAAACTCATCGTCCTGGGCGCATTGCTGCTCGGCCTTTGCCTTCCACTCTCAGCTGCGCCAGTGCGCGTGCTGTATTTTTCCAAGTCCTCGGGCTGGGAGCACAGCACCGTCAAGCGGGTTGATGGCAAGCCCAGCTATTCTGAAAATGTGCTGGCTTCGCTCGCGGCGAAAAATGATTTCGAGTTCACCTTTAGCAAGGACGGTAGTTTGTTTTCGCCGGAGTACCTGGCAAAGTTCGATGTAATTATGTTCTACACGAGCGGCGATTTGCTTGCCGTCGGGACGGACGGACAACCGGCCATGACCGCTGCGGGCAAACAGGCGTTGTTGGACGCGGTCGCCGGCGGCAAAGGCTTCTTCGCGGTCCACAGTGGCAGTGATACGTTCCACACCGGCGAGAGCGGTGGAGGCAATAACCCGATTCGCTTGCAGCGCTATAAGAACTACGGTGCCGGGGCGGACTCCTACATCAAGATGTTGGGCGGCGAATTCATCAAGCACGGTCCGCAGCAAATTGCCGTCGCCACCGTGGTGTCACCTGATTTTCCCGGCTTCGAAAAAATCGGGGCGGAAATTAAGGTGACCGAAGAATGGTATTCGTTGAAAGAGTTTGGTGCCAACATCCACGTATTGCTGCGGATGGAGACCGACGGCATGCAAGGTTCCGATTACAAGCGCCCCTCTTATCCGCTGGCTTGGGCCGCGAACTACGGTAAAGGCCGGGTGATTTTTAACGCCATGGGCCACCGCGAGGATGTCTGGGACAGCGCGGCTTATCAATCGATGTTGATTGGTTCGATCAAGTGGGCGGCTGGTCTCGTCAAAGCGGATCTATCTCCGAACTTGGAGAAAGTCGCCTCGGGTCATGCGACGCTTCCCGCGCCATCGGCCGACACGAAGTAATTTAAAGGACAAGAAAAAGGCCGGGCGATTCAGCCGGGCCTTTTTCTTGTAATGGGTGCAATACCACGAAGCTTGTCTCGGCTTGGTTGGGTCTGGGTGGGAAGAATTCGCAGGTGACCTGTTCCGGCATTAGTTTGATCAAATGCCCCGGAGCTCGCTCCGTGGATGCTTACCACTAATCCGCCCGGTGAAACTCGAGCCACGCGGCGGCAGACTCCGTTATGATCGGGTGCGTAAGCCGCCCATTAAGTAGACGATCAGGCAGATTAACAAAATGAGACCAAGGCCGCCGCCACCGATGGCCGGGCCACCGATATAAAAGCCGCCGCCGCCGAACAAAAGTAGGAGAATTACAATGAGAAGGAGTGGATTCATGTCGCGAGCATACCAGCCTGCCGGTCCCGTTTCTATGGGGCCTTACCCCACCGCAGTAGGCTGGTTTCGTTTCACGCCGTGCCGGTTATTCTTATGGCGATGAGGGGTCTTTCGTTCGGACTGTGGCTTATATCAAACGCCCACTGCTTTTAGACGAGGGTCGCAAAGCACGCAGAGCAATCTCTCATCGTAGGATCGTACTTCGCG
>JANYFP010000317.1 GCA_025362555.1 Verrucomicrobiota bacterium | reverse complement strand
GATCCAGCTCTACAAGCGCTACCTTAACATCGGCCGGCCCTACGACGCCGTCATCATGGACCTCACCATCATCGGTGGCATGGGCGGCGAGCTCACCTACCGCCACTTGCGTGATCTTGATCCGGAAGTCAGCGCGATCATGACCAGCGGCTACGACAACGACGAGATGGCGCGCCAATTCTACGAAATGGGTTTTCTCGGCTATCTCACCAAACCGTACCGCGTCGGCGATCTCGGCAAGATGCTCCGCAAAGTTCTCGGCAAGTAAGCGCCCGCCTACGGTGGCCGCAGGGAATAAAGCTAAATTCCGCAATCAGTTAACCGCTAATTTTCGCTAATCGGCGCTAATGCCGGCACTACTTGGCTTTAGTTCAGGGAGTTTTGTTCACCAATCAGGTGAATCATTTTTTGGTCCAGTTTTTTTGAATTTCTTGATGAGCGTAGAGTAGCGGTTTCTCATCTAAGTTTTCTAGGATAAAAAAATACCCCAGAAGCGGATTTCACCTCAGTAAACGGTGTCGCGCGGACAATTGGTGGAATCGTTGGTTTGTATGTCGGCAAAATTGTGACACCTTCAAGGTCTTCCCATCCTTGCAAAACGCTGCCGTGAAACCTTCCGCTCCACTTGTCTCCTGGCCGCAGAAATTCCGTCCCCGTCTGTTCGCGGTGTTACGCCAAGGCTACTCCCGCCGCCAGGCACTCACGGATTCGCTCTCCGGCGTGACGGTCGGATTGATCGCCCTGCCGTTGGCTCTGGCTCTTGGAGTGGCGAGCGTTCCGTCCGGGCTCGCCACGCCGTTTCCCGCACCAGCCATTGGCATCTTCACGGCCATCATCGGCGGATTTATTGTTTCACTGCTGGGCGGCAGCCACGTGCAGATCGCCGGTCCCACCGCCGCCTTTGTCCCGATTATTTTGCTGATCGTGGAAAAATTCGGTTACGACGGACTGCTCCTCGCCACCATCATGGCGGGCCTCATTCAGGTGCTCATGGGCCTCAGCGGCATGGGTTCGTTGATCAAATTTATCCCCTACCCAGTCACCAGCGGATTCACAACCGGCATCGCCGTGGCGCTCGTCGCCGGACAAGCGGCTCCGTTTCTCGGCCTCAGCGGCGACACCCCTCCGCCCCGGGATTTTCTGGAAAAACTTCCTTGGTTATTTTCCCACCTTCCACACTTAAATCTGCCGACCCTCCTGCTCGCCGTCGGCTCGGGGTTATTCATTCTCCTCTGGCCGCGCTATCGGGCGAGAATCCACGCCGAGCGCGTGCCAGGCGCCATCATTGCCATGGTTGTCTCTGCCGTGTGGGTAGCGTGGCTCGGGTGGGACAAATCCCTTGGCGTCGCCACCGTCGGCTCCCAATTCGGCCCGGCCGCCATTCCGCATGGACTGCCGCCCTTCGTCTGGCCCGCCATTACGCTCAATCGCATCAGTGAGCTGCTGGTTCCCGCCACCACGATTGCACTCCTCGGCGCCATCGAATCGCTGCTCTCGGCCGTAGTCGCCGATGGCTTGATCAACGACCGACACAATTCAAACACCGAACTGGTCGCTCAAGGCGTCGCCAACCTCATCTGCCCATTCTTCTGCGGCATGCCGGTCACCGGAGCCATCGCCCGCACTTCCGCCAACGTCAAAGCAGGTGGACGCACCCCCGTCGCGGGCATCGTGCACTCCGGCACTTTGCTGCTAATCGTCCTCTTTTTTTCGACCTACGCCCAATACGTCCCACTCGGGGTGATCGCGGCCGTGCTGATCGTCGTCGCGTTCCGGATGGGCGAATGGCACGAGCTGACCCGCTTGCGCAAGATGCCGCGAAGCGACGCCATCGTACTCGTTACGACGTTCGGCCTGACCGTGATCTTCGACCTCGTGAAAGCCGTCGAAGTCGGCATGATTTTAGCTTCAATTCTTTTCATCAAGCGCATTTCCGAAACCACTGAAATCGCCGAGGTAACCGCCAACGATGAACTGGAAACCGCCGAACAACTCATTCACGGCAAGGACATCCCCGAAGGCGTCGTAGTCTATCGAATTTTCGGACCGTTCTTTTTTGGCGCCGCCGAAAAAATGGAGGACGCACTTTTGCGGGCCGGCACCCTGCCCAAGGTTTTGATTTTGCGCATGCAACTCGTGCCGGCGATGGATGCCACCGCCCTCAACGCCCTCGAAAGTATTGTCGAGCGCATGCAAGCGGCCCACGGCACGGTCATTCTCAGCGGGCCGCACCGCCAGCCGCTCGATATGATGGTGAAAGCCGGCTTCATCGATCGCCTCGGTCGCCCTAATATCTGTGCGCATTTCGACCACGCACTCGTGCGGGCACGAAAAATCCTGCAAACCATAGATCCTGTTTCCAGCCACCCGACCTGACTATTGCCATGATCCGCCACACACCACCGACCTGGGTCTATTTTGGCGGGCTGGTGCTCTCGCTGATCGCCGGGGCGATCAACGCCGTCGGTTTTCTGGGCGAACATCATCAGGCGCTCAGCCACATGTCCGGCTCCGTCACGGTGCTTGGCATGGAACTGGCCCGCGCCAATTACAGCGTGGCTTTCCACGCGCTCGCGATTCTCACCGCGTTTTTCGCCGGCTGTCTGATCAGTGGCATGGTGATCAGTCAAAGTTCCTTGCGGCTCGGTCGCCGGTACGGAGTCGTGCTCACCTTCGAATCCATCGCACTTTTTTCTGCTGTCTATTTTCTGCGCGAAGGCACCTCCCTGGGCAACTACCTCGCCGCCCTGGCGTGCGGGCTGCAAAATGCGATGGTCACCACCTACAGCGGCTCGACCATGCGCACCACCCACATGACCGGGATGGTCACCGATCTTGGCATCGCCTGCGGTCACTTCATCCGCGGCGCCACCGTCGACTGGTTCCGTTTCCGCATCTATGGATTTTTATTTTTGGGCTTTTTCACCGGCGGCGTGATCGGAACTTTCGGCTACGGCCGCTTTGGTTACGACACCTTGCTGTTTCCCGCCGCGCTCAGCGGTGTCACCGGCGTCGGCTACACGATCCTCAAACACCTCGAGCACCGCCGCAAAACAAACGCACTGCTCAACGTATGATCACCCGCGCCATGTCATCGCGTGGCAAAGGGCGACGCCAGCCGCGTCGGCCTCGTCAAAGGCCAGCGTGCGGCCGTGCCCAAGCATCGACATGACCGTGCGCGCCATCTGCTCCTTGCTCGCCCGGCCCGCGCCGACCACGGCTTGTTTCACCCGTAAAGGCGCGTATTCGAAAATCTCCTTCTCCTGCAATGCCGCAGCCGCGATCGCGGCACCGCGCGCCGCGCCCAGAATTTGCGCAGTCTGAAAATTCTGCACGAAAATCGTCTGCTCCAAAGCCACGTGCACGGGATTAAACTCCGTCACAAACGCCGCCACGGCCCGATGAATTTCGGCGAGACAATACGACATCGGATGTTTCGACAGCACTTTCACCGTCTGACAGCGGAGCAGCACGGGTTGACGGCCCGGAACAAACTCGATGAGCGCCAGTCCCGAACCACGCAAACTCGGATCGATTCCGAGCACGCGTCCTTGAAACGCCGGACGCTGGAGCGTCGGCGCATCCGGCCAGATTTTTGCCGTGGTTTTGCCTTCAAGTTTTGCCTTCCACATGTCCCGCACCGAGGATCGCGCCATAAAGTGGCCCATCGATTACACCGAACCCGGCAAAAGAAGAAGCTGAATGTTTGCGCTCCACCGGCGACTCACCCACGATTAGTTTAATTCGGCGCGTCCTGGCAACTTTCCCCCCTGCTACGCCGAGCGTTTTTCGATCATACTCCCCGAAAATGAAACCGTCCCGTCACGATCAAAACCCATCCCGTGCTGAGCGGACTGAAATCCCCTTTCCCTCCCGGTGGCAGCGCGCGCGGCAAAGACTGAACGCATTTCACCTGCGCGATCTCTGGTGGGGTTTACTCGATCGCTGGGAAACCAAGCGGTCATTTCGTCGGATGCTAATCGGATTTCTCGTTGTGGGTGTGGTGATCGCGGCGATCTCAATCTGGGGCTACCCGTGGTGGACCAAACGCAACTCCGTCAAACTCGCCCGCGAATGGTTGGCCGCCGGTCGCCTCAACTATGCCGTGGAAGCCGTCCAACAGGCCATCGCACTCGATCCCAAAAATCCGGAGCCCTGGCAAATCGCCGCCGAACTCGCCCGACGGCGCGGACAAAAGGAAAAAGCCGTGGAATATGCCCGCCACGCCGCCGAACTTGCCCCGGAAAATACCGCTCTCCTCATTGCGTGGGCCGCCGAGGCGCTCCGGGCGGAATTGACCGCAGAGTCGGAGCAAACGTTAAACAAAGTGCCGCGCGCGGACTTGGAAAAATCGCCCGATGCTCAACGATTGCTCGGGGAAATTGCGCGCAGAAATTTAAAATTGGATGACGCGAAAAACCATTTTGAAACCGCGTTGCTGCTCGACGGTCCCATCGCGCTCGATGAAGTGCCACTCGGGCTGATTTTGCTCAACGCCAAGGATCCGACCGAGCGACAACGCGGTCTGAAAGTGTTGACCAAATGGACCACCGACCGCGAGTGGGGCGCAACGGCGGCGCGCACCTTGCTCAGCGATGCGTCCGGTCACGACGACCATCCCGCGATGGTGCAGTGGGCGGAAGCGTTGCGGAGTCATCCCGGCTGCACCGTGAGCGACATGCCGAATTGCCTGCTGGCCTTGTCCCGCGCGGATGACGCGCGATTTCTCCAAGTGGTGACAGTGATGGAAAAAGACCACGCGGTCAGTCCTCAGGCGGCCACGCAGTTGCTCAGTTGGTTAAATCAAATTGGCCGAAGCGCCGAAGCGATCCGGTGGATGCGGACATTGCCGGCGACGGATATGCAAAGGCCACCGCTCGCGGTCGCGGCCGCCGAAGCGTTGCGCGCGACGGGCGACTGGACCGGCTTGCAAACCTGGGTGGATCATCAGGACTGGGGCGCTGAAGTTAATTTTCTCCGTTGGGCGTACGGCATGCAGGCCGCGCACTTGCTCGGCGACGAGGCCAAGGCCGACGAATTATGGCGCACGCTTGACAGTCACGCCCAACTAAACGGCGTCCACGCGCTCTTCGCCGGCTCGACCATTTACAGTTGGGGCCGGACCAAAGAAGCGGAGGCCCTGTGGTGGCGCGCCGCCGGGCAGGAAGGAAAAATCGCCCTCGACGCACTCGGAACCCTCGCGCGCTATTATCAAGGGCAGCGCGACGCAGACGGGCAGTATCGGGTGTTTCGCCAACTGCATTTGCTGCGCCCGCAAGACGCCGCAATCGGCAATAATTTTTCGTTTTTCTCCGCCCTAACAGGACGCGAACAGCGCCTCGCCGAACAAGTCGCCCGCGCCAACCTCGCCCTTGAACCGCACAATCCGATCTATGCAGCGACAAGCGCGTTCAACCTCTTCATGCAAAACCGCACCGAGGAAGCCCTCGCGCTCCTCAAGCCATTCGCGACTGAAACTCATCGATCACCCGCCCTGGCCTTTGCGTATGGGCTCGCGTTAGCCGGCACCAATCAAAAATCCGCCGCACATGCGTTGTTGGACAAACTCCCAGCTGAGACGCTCACGCTCCGCGAGGTGGAAGTAATCGCCGCCGCGCTTAAGAATTAAACCGACGACTCCGTGCGGCGTCGAACGCGACGCCAACCGAAAACTCCGAGCGCCGCCACCACCGGAAGCCACGTCCCTACTTCTGGTACGGGAGTACCACCGACAATCGCCGCGGCGCCGATTTGATACACGAGAAGACCGCCCGGATTAAGTGCGGAAGAACCATTCGTACCCGTCTGGCTGTTCGTATTGGCGACCACGACATAAAGATAATTGGTGCCAATTTTGAAATCCGCATTTTTCGCGGCTCCCCCGTAATTCTGTAAAGTAATCGCTGCCGTATTATTCCACGCACTCGTGCCACTGCCGGACGCCGCCGTCCCACCCGTGCTAATCACTCCTGCATTATCGACGGTGGGAGCTGACGACGGATTAACATAGACTGAGTACTGATCATCCGCCGCAATCGTCAGGGAAATTGAAACGTTATTGCTCACGGCACTCCCATTCCCGCCTGCACCGGTAATAGTAAAGGCCAGGCGATAAACATAGTAGCCACTGTTGGTTCCGGTCGTGCCGTTACCGGGTAAATAATCACCGCCAATATTGACCGTTCCACCGGTCGCGGCCGTGCTCGCACCGGGAGCCGTAATCCAACGCGAACTCGCACTATTTTTCACCCAGCCTCCATCGATATAACTACTGTCCACCACGTAGGAGGCACCGGTGTAAGCACTCGACGTAGATCCCGTACCATTCACCTGCGCGTAGCTGACTGTCCAGTGGGAATCGGTACCAGTGGTGAGCAGACCGTAGCTGTCGTTCACACCCGTATAATAAAGTCCGTAGACGGTAGTCGCGGCACCGCCATAAACCAGCTTCGCACTGCCAAGAAAAAAGATGGTCAGCGCCAGGAAAGCTTTGATTTTCATGCTCGGATTCACGTGGAAGGACTAGGGTGTTTGACCTATCTTCCAATCAAATTTTTTGGAAGCTATTAGGGTTGAGTGGATTGCCGGAATCGTTGCACAAACGCAGCCGAAAAGCGAGCGGACGAAGCGACTGATTAAGATGGGATTACGGATTAGCCTTCCCTTTACCAATCCAGAATCAAAGCTCTATTTATTGCATATAATTATATTTAATAACTCAATTTCGCGTATTTCTGCGCCTCACGCGCTCAGAAAATGAGCAATTTCAATACCGCTAACGCAGTCAGGAGTAGCACCCCATTTTCAAAGTAGCGCTGGTTAACCCGCTCAACCACCGGTCGCCCCAACAGAGCACCCAACGCGACCGCCGGCAGCAGCCATAGATTTAACTTCAGACTCTCGGCGTTAATCAAACCAAGCTGCACGACAAAAGGCACTTTGACCCAATTGATCACTAAAAAGAAAGCGGCCCCGGTCCCAAGAAATTCCAATTTAGGCAACCTCATCGCCAATAGATAAAGCGCCATCACTGGCCCGGCCGCGTTCGCCACCATCGTCGTGAAGCCCGCGAACAGCCCCATCACCGGGGCAAACCAAAATGGCGCATGAGTCACCGCAGCGTCCACCGCACCTCGCGACCGCCACAGGTGCAGGGCAAGCATCAGCGCAATAATTACTCCGACCATCTGCGTCGTCTGCCGATCGTTGATGCGGCCTAACGCCAGCCAACCCAGCAGCACGCCAATCAAGGCCGAAGGAATGAGTCGACCCACGCGCCGCCACTCGAGATTTTTCCGATAAATCGTATAGGCAAAAATATCCGCGAAAATAAGCATCGGCAGGACGATCCCTGTCGCCTGCCGCGCGGGCATGATGATGGGCAAAATCGCGACAAACAAAATGGACGAGCCCGGGATGCCGGTTTTGGAAAAGCCCGCGACGACAGCGCCGGCAATCAACAGCGCCCATTGCCATGTTTCAAAATTCATCGCCCCGCCCCCGCACCTCGCACGCCCCGCCGGCAGAAAGAGTGAATCACGTCATTCATGTCGTCGCAGGCGCCGCCTGAAAAACATTGCCCTGCGCAACGTGCAATACCTGCCAAGCCGCCCCATCCGCCGGCGGCAAACTCGTGCCCGTGGCGATCACTTGGGGCGCGCCTTCCAACGATGCCCAAAATTTGCTTCGCCGCGCCGGATCCAATTCGCCCAACACATCATCGCAGAGCAGCACCGGCGTCACTCCACCCTTCAATTTAAAATACGCCGCCTGCGCCAGTCGCAGCGCAATGACCAGACAGCGTTGCTGCCCTTCCGACGAAAATTGTTTCGCCGGCCGCGCATCGAGCATCAATTCCAGATCGTCGCGATGTAGCCCGCGCTCGGTCGATTTCAACAACACGTCTCGCGGTCGACTTTTCACGAGCATGCTCGCGAATTCCTCGCGACTGGCGAACACCGAATCCGGCGCATAAACCACGCCCGCCCGTTCGCCCTCGGGTACGAGCCTCGCATGCGCCACGCAGAATAATTCATTCAACGCCGTCACTCCCTCCACCCGCTTCGCCCCCAACGTCACCGCATGAGCCGCCAATTCATGCTCGAACGCCTCCAGCGCACCGGCGTCACGCCCGCCTTGTTTCAACAGCATATTTCTCTCGGCCACCGCGCGCGTGTACCGCTGGAGTGCGGTTAGATAAGCGGGATCCATCGCCGCCAAAGTCAAATCCAGCCAGCGGCGACGCAACGAAGGCGACCCGCGCAAAAATTGATTGTCCTGCGACGAAAAAACCACCGTGGGAAATTTCCCAATGAAGTCCGCCATCCGGGTCACCCGCCCTTGCTCCCACGTGACTTCGCGCCCCTGCGACGTAAAAGAAACCGTGATCCGGCTCTCGCCGAACTGCTCGTGCTCCACCACGAAAGCCAGCCCCGTCTGCGGCTGCCCCAACCCCATCAGCGCACGTGATTCCGCCCCGCGAAAGGAACGCAACGCCGTCACATACCCCATCGCCTCAAGAAAATTGGTTTTCCCCTGCGCGTTGGCGCCGCACAAAAAAGTCCGCATCCCCTCCAGCGCAACCGTCGCGAGAGGGAGATTACGGAATCCTTGGAGAGTGACCTGACGAAAACGCATGAAGCGGCCACTATGGCTGCTTCACGACGGGCGGTTCCACCTTAAATTTATCCCAGTCGGCAATAATCGCCTGCACGACCCGGTTGCCCACCTGAAACGCCGACTCCAGCGACGGAATATAACCGGAATAATGCGTGAGTTTTTCCCCGAACATGCTTTCCGCCGCCGTCGCCCCAGGCCACTGCATATCGAAATTACTCGCCGTGCGCAGGACCAACAATCGCCTCACATCAGCCTTACCCGCCCGCGTCAGCCAGGCCAGTGATTGATAAGTACCGATATCTTCCATCGCCGTCGTCACGTAATGACCTTTGCCGTCGGTGTGGTACTTTACCCACTCGTTCGCCCAAGCATTCATGAGTTTACCATGCCAGAAAGTTTCCGACGAAAGCGTATCGCCTTTGAGCACGAACGGAGCGCGTTGCGCGTTGGGAAATCCCGTGAATAACGCGCGCCGCTCCTTAAGTCCGTCCGTGTCTTTCAGTGGCGTATCCTTCGTCAACTCGAAGGCCCACTCAACCAGGCCAGGCTCGAGATGAAAGACCTGACTCGAATCATCGTGATCCTGCGGCAATTCATAAGGCCGGCTCTTGCGCAGCGGGACGTATCCCGTCGGCCAGTCCGCCGGCGTTTCGCGCGGGTCGATTTCATGACCCAAATCGCCATTCACAATCCATTCGGCCCAGACCGCGCTGCCCAGCGAACCATCCGCGGGATCAATCCCGGCGATGCCCGCCACCAGCCAATAGCTCTTAGTCAAATCGAACCGCGGATCACTGCCCAAAGCCATGAGTGTGGCCGCCGCCCGGGTGTTGCCCACGCCCGTCACAATGCCGATCACGGAGCCATCGGCGTTACTGCGAACATCGTGATAGGCCGACGGCAGCGGATAAACTTTTTCCAACTTCAGGCGTTCCACCCAGTATTGAAACTCACCGGGAGTATCACCGGTGTCCTTGCCCGGTTCAAACATCGCCACAATCACCACCTTCGGGGCGACCACCGCCGCAGATGACATCGTTCCGATCACGAGAAAACCAAACAAAGCCAGAAATCGCATTACTTCATTGAGCACTCCGCATGCCGGTTGCCAAATCCAAATCACTTTGAATCCAGTAAACAGTAAATACCGTTGAAACCACGGATTGCAGAGGTCGCTCCGCCCGGAAACACCAATGAGAAACCGCTAATCTAAGCTAATCAAGGGCTCCAAAAATAACTGAGCAAAAATGATTCATTTAATCGTGAACAAAAAATCTCTGAGCGAACGCCGGCAAACGTCAGGATTAGCGAAAATTAGCGGTTAACCGACTGCGGAATTCGAATTTATTTCCTTCTGAATAATTTATCTATCCGTGGTAATCCGTGCAATCTGCGGTCAAACAGATCTGTTGGATTGCGGAACGCAGCTTGACCGCAGCAATTTCGTTCTTGCGGCGAGGCAGGCCGCCCGGCTTGTTGGATTTTCTATGAGCAAAGCCACCGCCTCCACCAACGAAGTCGCCATCCTGAAAACCAGCTACGGCGAAATGACTCTCTCCTTCTGGTCCGACGTCGCCCCCCAGACGGTCGAGAATTTCAAGAAGCTCGCCCGCGAGGGTTTTTATGATGGCACGGCCTTCCACCGCATAATCAAAGGCTTCATGATCCAAGGCGGCTGCCCCAACACCAAGAAAGGTGAAACCGACATGCCCGGCACCGGCGGCCCCGGCTACAAGATCAAGGCCGAGTTCAACAAGAAGGCCCACGTACGCGGCGTCATTTCCATGGCCCGCTCGTCCCATCCTGACTCTGCTGGTTCGCAATTTTTCCTCTGCCACGGCGACGCCAAGTTCCTCGACAATCAATACACCGCGTTCGGCCAGCTCACCGCCGGTGACGATGTCCTCGAACAAATCGCCAACGTCCCGACCAAGTCCAGTGGCGGCGGCGAAAAGAGCACGCCCATTGATCGCGTCGCGCTGGAAAGCGTGAAGATCGTGGCGCAGGCCTGAGCCATTCGTCGAAAATAATCGATCTTCGTGAGCGCGTTTTCTTTTCGTCAACGCCTCCGAAGTTTTCGTCACGCGTTCCACGGTGCGGCTACTTTAATCCGCACCCAGCCCAACGCGCGGCTTCACGCGCTCGCGACGGCGCTCGCCATCGTCGCGGGAGTCACGCTAAAAATTCAGAAAATCGAATGGGCCCTCGTCAGTCTGGCCATCGCCCTGGTCTGGATGGCGGAAGCGCTCAACACGGCGATCGAATTTCTTGCCGACGAAATTACCGAAGAACGCCGTGCGCGAATCAAGCAAGCCAAAGACGTGGCGGCCTTCGGCGTACTAATTGGCGCACTAGTGGCGGCAGCGATCGGCCTGATCGTATTTTTACCGCACTGCCTTCCTGCAAAATAGTGGGAGCGGTAATTCCGCGCCCCGAAAAATCAGACAGGCTTTCATTTTCGCCACAGTCGCGTCATCCGCCGCTGCCAATCGATCCAATGGCGCGCGCGGGATCGATCGATTCGCTTCACGTCAAGCAACGTCTGTTCACCACAACTCGCCAAGGTGTGAAACCCGACTTGATGCGTATCTGAAACCAAATCTCCGCTGAATCGGCCCGGCAGATGTTGGGTAACGATTCGATCTGGTTCCAAAACGGTAAACCTTAGGAAACGCAGTCCGCCACCGTAAGTGCCACTGCAATCCTGCACCGGCAAAATCACGTCGCCGCCGGCACCAATAAACGGCGTGCCACCAGGCCGCGCCCCGCTCCGATCATCGAGCAAAGGATTCTGCGGATGCAACCGCCACGGCCCCGTCAATTTTTCCGCGTAAGCGGCATGAAGTTCCCGCTGATCTCGAGCCTGCGGGCCCACGACCGTGAAAAACATCCACCACCGACCGCAGTGTTTGATCAATGATGGCTCCGCCGCCGGAATCCCCGGCAACAACACCGTTTCGCGCACCCAATCCCCGGGAAATTTTATCGCCCGATAGAGTGCGACCTCCTGCGCACGATGGCTCTCGGGCACCATAAAAACTTCGCCGCCATCCTCGATGATATACGGGTACGAAAGATGATACGGCCGGGCCAACACCGTTGCTCCACCACGCCACACGCGGTCCGCTCCGATCTCGTGATGCTCGATCACCGCATGCTTGGTCCGATAATCGAACGCCTCCACAAAAACGTGAGTTACTTCACCTCGGCGGACGCCGAAAGGATCCGCGCGATAACGCCACGGCCCCGGATCAGGCATCCATTGGATGCGTTCGCGCACTCCCGCCAAAACCTCGGGTTCAACGCACGCCGCAATCGGTAACGGAACCACCCCTACTTGCCAAAAATCGCTTTCGGGACCGCGCATCAGGTAGCAACCACGACTCCACTTTCCTGCTTCAGCGGACGCTGACCTTTCACCTTCAATACCTGCGCATAGAGTTCGCCGATACTGGCGAGACGAGCCGCTGGCTGGAAACCGCTGAGATCGTAGGTCACGCGCGGAAGTGCCGCAGCCGCAAACCGCTCTCCCAATTGGGTGAGCGCATCCGCCAGCGCGTCGACCGAATCGGGCTGCACCAACGTCACGGGTTGATCGCACAGAAACTCAGCCGGACCTTCTGCCGCAGTGGAAATCACCGGTAAACCCGCACTCATCGCTTCAATAATCGCAAGGCCAAACGATTCTTCCCTCGAGGGAGAAACGAACAAATCAAAACTTTTCAAGCAATCGCGGACCTCGCTGCGATACCCGGGCAAATGAATTCTCTGGTCCCCGCCACGCAGGCGCATGAGCTCCGCCCGCTGCGGTCCTTCACCCAAAATCACGAGTGAAGCATGCGCCGGTGCAGCCGCGCGAAACGCTTGGATCAAAAGATCCATGCCCTTGCTCGGGTGCAAACGTCCAACGGCTCCGACGACCAAAGCCTTTTCGCTAATGCCCAGTTCCTCCCGCAGCCCACGAAACGAAGTGACCGCCGAGTCCTGCGGCAGCCAGTTGGGGATCGTTCGCACCAATCCCCGATAATCATTAAGTCTCGTCGCTTGGGCCCGGTTCACACAAATCAGGCCGTCAAGCTTCCCGTGCTGGTGCGCCTTATAACCCACATGCAACGTCGCGAGAGTCGCAGACAAATCCGAGACCCGGCCCAAGGCCTTGCACGCAGCGCTCAAGTGCCCGTGGCACACCTCCACTCCGAGCTTGATCACCAACCGGCGGAGCAGGAAGCGACGAAAAAGTGGCGTTGAAAAACCGTGAAACATTACGCGTGGATCAAGCTCAGCGCGGATGGGCGAGCGGCGCATACCGGCGACATGCACCTCGTGTCCCTGCTCAGCCTGACGGTTGGCCAGATCGATGCAGTATCGTTCGGAACCGGCCAGACGGGAGGAAAAAACGACGTGCAGGATGCGTAGGCAGGACATGATTTTACGGGGTTGATTAAGCGGCAAACACAGGCGATTCCCTAGGCGTCACGATCCGGAACGGCGCAGATAATCAGCGAAGGGTGAGGGTAAACTGGGGCCACCTCGTAAACATAGAGTAAAACACCCACTTTCGTCTGCCGGTTTGATGGTAATCATGGTGTAGGTAAACACCCTACAAGCATGCCAGCGCCACCGGGCCAAACGCCCGCCATGATTTGTTTGCCCCGCACGAAAGATAGTTTCACAAACGAGCCATGTCTGTGCCTGTCGCATAACTTTTTTCCCGCCTCCCCTCACCCCCGGCCTATGCCGCACCTCGTAATCCATCCCGCGTGACACCCGACCCTCAACTGGGCAAATCGCGCCGCCGGATTTTTTTCGTGGATGACCACCCGCTGGTTCGCGAATGGCTCGCGAGCATGGTCGCCCTCGAACCGGATCTCGAAGTGTGCGGTCAAGCCGAGGATGCCGCAACAGCACTGGCTGCAGTACCTCAGGCAAGGCCGGATCTCATTGTCGTGGATCTCTCCCTTCCACGCGGTTCGGGCCTCGAGCTGTTAAAAAGCATGCGGACGCAATTTCCCTCTGTGCGGCTGCTGGTCTTGTCGATGCACGATGAATCAAGTGTGGCCGAGCGGGCGTTTCGCGCCGGCGCCCACGGCTACGCGGTAAAACGTGAATCAGGCCCCCACATTATCGATGGCATCCGCACGGTGTTGGACGGGAAATTTTATGCGAGCCCTTCGCTGACGGCCCAACTCGCCGGACGTATTTTTGGCGGCGGAGCGCACAGTGGAAAAACTCCCGAGGAACTACTCAGCGACCGCGAGATGGAGGTATTTCGCTTCCGGGGACAGGGCCGCAGCCCCAAGGAAATCGCGGATCGCCTCGGCGTCAGCGTCAAGACGGTCGCTTCCTACGATGCCCGGATCAAGGAAAAGCTCGGCTTCGAAGATGCCGGTGAATTAATGCGTGAAGCCGTGCTCTGGCACGACCGCCAACGGGGACTGTAAGCGTGCACCATTCCTTCACTCAACCAACTCATCCTCGGCCTGCAATTGGCACCGCCGACTCGTGGCGTGACCACTGGTCTCGCAAAACAAAGCAGCTTCGGATCCTCGTTTTCGCCCTCTCAACCGTCGCGCTCTCGGGCCAGACCCAGCGCTCACTTCCACCGCCGGGCGATCTGAAAAAATTGAGCGTGGACGAGCTCATGGACCTCCAAGTGACATCGGTCTCCAAGCGACCGGAGAAACTTTCCGAAACGGCCTCGGCGATTCAAGTCATCACCGGCGACGACGTTCGCCGCTCGGGAGCAGCCAGTTTGCCCGAGGCTCTGCGCCTCGCGTCAAATCTCGAAGTGGCCCAAATCGATTCGCGCCAGTGGGCGATTTCTTCCCGCGGATTCAACAATGTTTTCGCGGACAAAATGCTCGTGCTGATCGACGGACGCTCGGTCTACACGCCGCTTTACGCCGGCGTTTATTGGGACGTGCAGGACACGATGCTCGAAGACCTCGACCGCATCGAGGTAATCAGCGGCCCCGGCGCGACGCAATGGGGAGCAAATGCTGTCAACGGCGTGATCAACGTCACGACGAAGAGCGCGAAAGAGACCCAAGGCAGTCTCATTGTCGCCGGGCTGGGCAACGAACTGCAGGATACGGCCGAAGCCCGCTACGGCGGGCAACTCGCCCCCCATCTCTACTATCGCGTCTACGCGAAATATTTTGCCCACGACGATTCGGTTCGGCCCAACGGCCGGAATTCGAACGATGCCTGGTTCACCCGCCAAATCGGTTTCCGGATGGACTACGATGCGACCGGCAGCGATCTCCTCACCCTGCAAGGCGACACTTATAATGGAGACATGGGGCAGGTTGGACCGGATAACACCAGCGTCACCGGCGGCAACTTGCTCGGGCGCTGGTCGCGCAAGTTCTCGGACGAATCCGACCTAAAATTGCAGGTCTATTATGATCGCACGCACCGGCGGATTCCCGGTTCATTCACGCAGGACATCGACACCTTCGACGTGGATTTCCAGCATCGGCGGCCGATCGGTCTGGCGCAGGATTTCGTCTGGGGCCTGGGCTACCGCTTCGTGCAGGACGACGTCGTCAACACGCCCGCCAACGCTTTCCTGCCACCGCATGTCGGACGCGCGTCATTCAGCGCGTTCGCCCAGGATGAAATCACACTCATCCGTGACCGGCTGCACTTAACGCTCGGCACCAAAGTGGAGCACAATGATTATACGGGATTCGAGGTCGAACCGAGTGTGCGGCTCGCCTGGCTGCCGGACGGAAAACAAACGATTTGGGCGGCAATTTCACGCGCCGTGCGCACCCCTTCGCGCATTGATCGGGACCTGTACTCGCCCGCCACGCCGCCGTATCGCGTCACCGGAGGAAGTAATGTTCTCTCGGAAAAACTCATCGCCTACGAAGCAGGCTATCGCGTGCAAATCGAACCACAGGTCGCGGTGTCACTCGCTACTTATCTCAATGAGTACAACGATCTGCGCAGCCTCGCGCCCCTCAATCCACCGCAGGCATTTCCGGTGGAAGCGAGCAGCGGCCTGCGCGGCCGGTCTGCCGGAGCAGAGTTGACGATTGAATGGCAAGCCGCTCCGACGTGGCGACTGCAAGCCGGCTGGACGGAATTGCGCGTGCACAGCGAACCCCAGCCCGGCAATATGGACCGAGGCGCGCGCGACAGCATCGCCCGCGATCCGAATCACCAGATCCTCCTGCGCTCGTTGCTCAACCTGTCGGCTAAATGGGAATGCGACGCCACGCTGCGCTATGTCGCGCGGATCAACACCCAGTCCGTGCCCGGCTACGCCGAGGCGGACCTGCGCCTCGGCTGGCGACCAACCCCGATGTGGGAATTCTCCCTCCTCGGCCAAAATCTGCTGCATGCCCAACACCCGGAATTTAACCCACCCGGCGCGCGCCGCGAATTGCAACGCGCCATTTACGGAAAAGCGTCATGGCGGTTTTGACGATGATTGCGTGGGTCCGTCACTGGCGGGTTAAACCGCGCCGGCACACTGCGTGGGTCATCGGGCTGACGCTGCTGTTTTCCTCTGCGCAAGCAGCCGCGCCGGCGACGACGACCTCGCCAGAATATCAACTCAAGGCCGTTTTCCTTTTCAATTTCGCCCAGTTCGTCGAATGGCCGGCGCGCGCGTTTCGCGAACCGAAGGCCCCACTCGTCATCGCCGTTCTAGGCGAAGATCCCTTCGGATCCTACTTGGATGACTTGATGAAGGGCGAAAAAATCGGTGGGCGGCCCTTGCTCGTCCGCCGCTGCAAACACGTGGAAGAACTCACGGAATGCCAGATGGTCTTTATTTGCCGTTCCGAAACCAGGGAGCTGGATAAGATCATCACCCAACTGAAAAACCGGAGCATCCTCACCGTCAGTGACACGGATACGTTTACACGCCAGGGCGGCATGGTGCGGTTCGCCACGGAAAACGGAAAAATCCGGCTCCGGATCAATGTCGAGGCGGCCAAAACGAGCGATCTCACCATCAGTTCAAAAATACTCCGACCGGGTACGATCGTGCCACCGGGGAAGGATTGAAGCATGGCCCTGTTTCGCAACACGCCTATCCGGCAAAAATTGATGACGATGATCCTCGTGACCAGCGGCGTCGTGCTGCTGCTGACGTGTGCGACCTTCATCGGCTATGAATTGCTGACTTATCGCCGCTCCGCTGTTCGCCAGCTCGCCACCCTCGGCGAAATCATCGCCGCCGAAAGTACGGGAGCGGTCGCCTTCGAAAATCAACACGACGCGACGGAAATCCTGAGCGCGCTGAAAGCGGAACGACACATCGTCGCGGCCTGCCTCTACGACAAGAAAGGCAAAATATTCTCCCGTTATCCAGCTGACGCGCCCGACCTCGTCTTCCCGGCCAGACTGTCACCCGATGGTTACCGCTTCGAGTCAGGAAACCTGGTCGGATTCACTCCCGTCGTGCAGCTCAAAGGCAGCGAGCGCTTCGGAACGCTTTACCTCAGTTCCGACATGGAAGAAATGTACGAGCGGCTCCGTCTCTATGGCGGCCTCGCCATTTTGGTCGTGCTGCTCGCCTCAATCGTCGCTTATGCGCTCTCTCGAATTCTTCAGCGTCAAATCTCCCAGCCAATTTTGGAGCTCGCGCAAACGGCGAAAGCCGTCTCGGTCCGTCGTGATTACTCAGTTCGGGCGAGTAAACATAGCGACGATGAACTCGGCGTATTGACCGACGCTTTCAATCACATGCTCGCCCAAATCCAGGAGCAAAACGAAGTCTTGGAAAAACGCGTGCGCGAGCGGACCACCGAGTTGGAATCCGCGAACGATGAGTTGGAGGCATTCGGTTCGTCGGCCGCGCATGATCTCCGCACTCCGCTCCGGGCCATCACCGGCTTTGCCGATGTGTTGCTCGATACCCGGGCAAAAAATTCCGCAGAAGATACGCAGCGCTACATTCGCATGATCCGCGACGGCTCCACCCAAATGGGCGCGTTGATCAATGATCTCCTGGCCTTTTCCCGGCTCGGCCGGCAGGCGCTGGCGCGCCAAACGGTCGATCTTGCCCAACTCAGCCGCGAGGTTTACCATGAACTCGCAGCCGAACACGGCGAACGTCGCGTCGAGTTCCACATTCACCTGCTGCCGCCCGTCGACGGCGATCCCGCGTTGCTGCGCGTCGTGTTGAGCAATCTACTTTCAAACGCACTTAAATACAGCCGACCGAGGAATCCGGCGGTGATCGAAATCGGTGTGACCAGCGACCACGTGAATGGCGTCCCGATTTTATTTGTGCGCGATAACGGAGTCGGTTTCGACATGCACGACGCCGGCAAGCTCTTCGGAGTGTTTCAGCGACTGCACCACGCCCACGAATTTGAGGGCACGGGCGTCGGCCTCGCCACGGTGCGGCGTATCATCAATCGCCACGGCGGCCGCATCTGGGCCGAGTCCACCCCCAACGCCGGCGCCACATTTTTCTTCACCTTGCCGGCTTAAACCTCGCGACAGAAGTCAGCGCGCAACGGCAAACGTTTCAGCTTGCCCAGCGGTCACGCGCTAACCGCCAATTCCTATTTCAATTGCCGCCACTTTTTCGCCGTGGATCTTTCGGGCAGGCATTGCAGTCGGTTGCCAGATTGAAAAGTTTCTCCACTTGCGACAAATTCATTTGGGCAAAAATAGTGCGCCGGCTCGCCCGCGAAAGGCCCGATAATTTCTGGAACGGGCACTGCACGGTATACAGGCCGTTGGGACATTCCGTCGAAATCGAATCGAGGTCCGCGACCAGCGACAGAGGGATAGTTTTTCCTTCAGCGGTCACGTTAGAACGAGTGCAGTCATCATACATATTCCGATCCCCGGGCTGGCCGGGCGGATCATTGCTGGCGCGGCCCACCGGGGACATTGCTCAACCCGTCTATTGACGTGGCGGCAAAGAATCACGTTGAAGCTAGTCATAAATTTTACCGTACGTCCGGTGGTGCAAAGGCAGATCCAGCAGGCCTTGCTGCATGGCATAAATTACCAGCTGCTGGGTCGTGCGCAGACCAAGCTTGCGCCGGATCGCCGCACGGTGGTTCTCCACCGTAAACTGACTCAATTTAAGATTGCTCGCGATTTCCTTGTTACTGCCGCCAGCGGCCACGAGTCGTAACACCAAATTCTCCCGTTCCGTGAGAATAATCGGCGCAGCGATCGCCCCGTTAACCCGGGTAATCATCGCCACCAATTTCGCATCCACCGGCAGCGAGCGACCAGCCGCCAAGGTGTTCAAGGCCGTACAAATTTCTTCCAGACTCGCCATCTTCGTAATAACGCCGTCCGCTCCGGAGTTGATCGCATCGCGACTCACGGTGGTCGCCTGACTGTCGGTCAGCACAAGAAATTTCGGCCGCGTTTTTTTGCCATTCCACCGGCGCAGAATTTCCACGCCATGGCGCCCGGGTAAAATCAGATCGAGCAGCACCAGGTCGGGGGAGTATTTCGCGATCAACCGGAGCGCCGCATCCGCATCACCCGCCGAGCCCACCACCCTGAACTCCGGCCGCGCGCCAAAGAAATGACTGAAAGCCTCCCGCACGGCGGTTTGATTTTCAACAATGAGCAAACGTTGGGGAGAAATTGGTTTTCTGGGCATGAAGTTACGCGACACCAGCAGGAAAAAACGAGGCGCAGTGATGAAAGGCTTGATTCCACCATGACCTTGGCGATTTGCGTGCGAGATAACAGTGCTGCGGTAACAAGGAGCCCACGCGCGCCTTAAGTATATCATTATGCTGTAACGAAAAACAATGACTACTAACCACTAGGAAAGCCAATTGCGGCCGGGCGCCCGGTTGCCCGTGAATAAGGTTTCAGCACGGGTGCGCACGATCCAATTATCGGGCATCGCCTCCCTCAAAAACACTGGCTCGCCCGCGTGCTCCGCTCTTTTTTGGCCCGCGCCCAGATAGAAAATACCGTTTCCGTGCGACGCGATTACGCGGTCCACGCCACCATACCCCCTGACGAAAAATTCGGCCTGCCCTCGCCACTTTCAAGGCCGGGCACACTAAGGTTTAGGCTCGTCTTTCGGTTGGGCTACGGGCGTTTTCTCCGGCAAATTTTCGCGGTCGTTGAGGTAGGCTTTCACTTCCAGCGGCGCGAGCTTGGTGCTTCCCGTCCGATTGATCCGCTTGGAAATGGTGGCGGCTTCCGGCATGTCGCGGCCGAGATATACTCCTCCGTTGAGAATCAGGGTCGGCAGCGTATCGGCCATTGAAACCCCGCGCGCGTCCACCGTCATTTTCGAACGCCAGAGAAGTTTGCGCTCGCCACGGGCACCCGCCCCGTAGTCGTACGCCGACGCGACCACGTAGTAGCAATCCGCGAGCGACTGCTCGTAGAGTTGCTTCGTTTTCCAATCCCGTTCGACAAAAAGATAAAGCGGATCGAGAACCGCCGCCACCGTCATCACCTCAGATTGCCGATCATGCTGCTCAAGGACAGTCCTCAACTCTGCCGCGAATTTTGTTCCACCCACCAGCGCGGCACGGCCCAGCAAATTCTTGTGTCCCACGTCGGGAAACGCACCCCCGACATCGTCCGATCCTTTATCCAGATTATTATGAACACCCCAGGTATAGAGAATTAAAAACGTGGGCGGGTGCCCCGGACTGGCCGGCAGAAAATGATTGATCGCGAGAGCCTGATTCAAGCAATTGGCCAAAACTGTTTCAGGCGGTGGTTGCTCGACGGCCGGGCCATGGCCCTCGAGGTGATAACCGGCGGCTTGCGCCACAAAATAACCAGGAATGTCAGCAGAGGTCAGAGGCATTTTCCGGCCAAGATCGGTCATTTCCGTCACCACTGTTTGATCCACGAGCGGATTTTTCTGAAACGCTTTGGGCAAAAAATTCAGGTTTAATTGTCCCTCACTCGATTCCGTTTTACCTGCGGGAACTTTGGCTTCGCCACCGTGGGCGACGCACCAGACCAAAGGGAGCAAGAGCAGAGCGGCGGAGTGCCGCCGAAAAACCGGGAGTGAGCGATAATCCATTCTCAAAAACCTCTAACACCGCTCGACCCTTTCGACAAGGCTGCGCGAAAATAGCGTCACGATGTGTATAATCCCCGGATCAGGCCCGGGGAAACCGAACCCGATCACACCGGCCTGACTTGTTTTAGAGATATCCACTCCGCCTCGCGGTGACGCCGCCCCAGGGCTCGGACGGCCTAAAAACGACAAGACCCCGCGCTGAAGCTTGCCTTCAATTTTGGCTCGCACTGCCCGACTCGAAAAAATTAACCACTTCGCGTGCGACTCGCTCCACCATTTCATCCGTCAATCCCGGATGCAGCGGCAACGAAAGCACCTGCGCACACGCCTCCTCGGTGTGGGGCAACGAAAGCGCCGCGTCATGATACGCCGGCTGGCGGTGAACTGGTACCGGATAAAGCACCCCGCAGATTATATTTCGTTTTTCCAAAAATGCCCGGAGGTCGTCCCGTCGATTCGTGCGCACCACAAATTGATGCCAGCAATGGGTTCGCCCCTCGGCCACGCTCGGCAGTTTCAGCCGGCTCCCCTTCAACGCGGTCAAATACATCTGCGCGAGTTGCGAGCGCCGGGCGTTCTCGATCTCCAGTCGAGTCAAACGCACCGACAAAACCGCCGCCTGAATCTCGTCAAGCCGGCTGTTGCGGCCGGGCAAATCACTCACGTAACGCTTCCGCCAACCATACTGGCGCAACAGGCGCACTTGTTCCAGCAACGCCGGATCATTACTCGTCACCGCGCCGGCATCACCCAGGGCCCCGAGATTTTTTGTCGGATAAAAACTGAACGCCGCGAGATGCCCCCACACCCCGGTTTTCTTTCCACCCACGGTCGCCCCGTGGGCCTGCGCGGAATCCTCGATCACAATCAGACGATGCTGTTCGGCCAACGACATCAAACGCGGCATATCCACAGCCTGGCCGTAAAGATGAACCGGCATCACCGCCTTGATCCGCGGATCGCGCATCTTCGTCAGCAATTGCTCCAGCCCGTCGAGATTCATCAGCATCGTCTCCGGCTCAACATCGACAAACACCGGCTTCGCCCCGCTCGCGCCAATCGCGCTGACGGTCGCCGTCACCGTGTTGGCCACGGTGACAACCTTATCACCCGGCCCGATGCCCGCCGCCCGCAACGCCAGTTCAAGGGCATCGGTGCCGTTGGCCACGCCCACCGTTCCGGCCACGCCCAACCACGCGGAGAAATCTTTTTCGAAGGCCTCCAGCTCCGGCCCGAGAATGTAGTGTCCGCTGAGCAGCACGCGTTTGATCGCGGCATCGATTTCAGTCTGCGCCGCGAGATAGCCGGCCTTTGGATCAGCGGGAATAATTTTATGATTCACAGGTAATGCGGAAGTGCTTTGCGATAATAAGCCACGGTTTTGGTTAAGGCCTGCTTGATGGTCGTGCGTGGTTTCCAGCCCAACACGGTGCCGATGAGCCGGCAGTCGGAATAAAAATCACCAATGTCGATTTTCTTGCGCTCAGCGGGAAATGCCCGGATCTCAAAAGCTCCCTGCCCCGCCACCTCGACCAGCGTTTCCGCCAATTCACGCAAGGTAACCTGACCCACGCCACCCAAATTGAAAACCCCGCCCACCGCTTCCGGTTTCGCCGCCGCGAGCAAAAACGCTTCCACCGCGTCATCCACGTAAGTAAAATCGCGGCGCTGTTCCCCGCCCCATACGTCGATCGGCTTTCCCTCGAGGATATCCTTGATCCACACGCCCACAAACGTCTGACGCGCATCTTTCACGCGCATGCGGGGACCGATCGTGTTCGTCAGACGCAGCACCGTGCTGCGAATTCCATGCACCTGACTGTAGAGAATGTGATATTCCTCACCGGCCAGTTTGTTGATGCCGTTCACGTCCACCGGTCGCAGCGGATGTTTTTCATCCACGGGCAAATAATCCGGCCGGCCATAAATCTGCCGCGTGCTGGCAAACACAATCCTCAGATCCCGATTATGTTTTCGACACGCTTCCAACAGCGTCAATTGCGCGCGGCAGTTAATTTCAAGATCGGTTTCCGGATCACTCATCGAATCCATGTGACTGGTCTGTCCCGCCAGATTAAACAGGAAATGCTGACCGCGCAAAAATTCCGGCAGACTGTGCCGATCCCGCACGTCGGAAAGATTCAAGCTGACCTGCGATTCGATGCCGCGAAGATTGATGCGATTGCCGCCGTACTCGGGAATCAAACTGTCAAGGATTGTCACCTTTGCTCCCAGTTTGACCAAAGCCCGCGCCAGATTTGAACCGATAAAACCCAGTCCGCCTGTAATCAAAGCGCGCTTACCCTTAAATACTTTCGCGAGTGCATGACCGGACTTCATGTTCCTCAAAATGAGGCGACGGCTCGGATAGACAAGCGCACAGTATGATCACTGAGGGCGCATTGAAGGTACCCGCACATTCGCGGGACAAGCTTGCCGCATAGCTCCGAGCAAGCCACCGGCATCACCTCATTCTGAATCCGTCGTCCAAAATTCATCAAAAATCCTGCAATCGCCCCTCGCCGGCCCCTCGCCCCGGTTCGATGCGCTCGAGCACTTCGCCGAGCAAATAGATCGAACCCGTCACGACCAACGTATCGCCCGCCTCGCCCACCGTACAACGAAACGCGTCAGGAAAAATAGCATTAACCGTGCCGCGATGCACGAGCACGCGATATTCCTCCGGCACGAGCGCCAACATCTCTTCAAACGGCGTCGCTCGCGCCTGATTCGGAGCCACGAGATGGATTTCCCGCGCATAACGGCAGACCACCGCGAGCAAGGCCCGGGCCCGCATTTCACCCAATGCCCCGGCGATGATCACCGGCTTGCGTCCGGTGGCGGCAATAAGGCGCTGTAGATTCTGCTCCAACATCACCGCACCTTCCGGGTTGTGCGACGCATCGAGGATCAACGGACGTCCACCAATCGTCGTTCGCTGCCAACGCCCCGGCCAGTTTACTTCCAGTAATCCACGCGCGACTGCCGCATCGGTCGGTCGCAAATCCGTTGGCAACAGCCGCGTCACCAGCGTCGCCGTGGCTGCGTTCCAGCGCTGATAATCGCCCTCGAGATTCGTCGTGGGGTAGCCCGAAATATTTTCCCCGAAGACCTCCCAGACGGCGTGAACCGGCGCATCGTGGGCCGCGGCGATTTCTCGCACCACTCGTTCCGCGGCCAGTGGCAACAATCCAATCACGACGGGACGCCTCGATTTGATAATCCCGGCTTTTTCCCGCGCGATCTTCTCCACCGTATCACCCAATTCCGCGCAATGATCCAACCCGATGGACGTGATCACGGAAACTTCCGGCTCCACGACATTGGTCGCATCGAGCCGCCCCCCCATGCCCACTTCCACCACCGCCACCTCCACGCGTTTCCGCTGAAATTGCAAAAATGCCATCGCAGTCATGAACTCAAAAAAAGTCGGCTGTTCGTCCGGGGCACTCACACAAATGCGATCAGCCGCCGGTTTTAACTCCGCCGCGTAAGCCACAATTTCCGCCTCGGTCAGCAAACGGCGGTCAACTTGGACGCGTTCGCCCAGCTTCACCAAATGAGGCGAAGTGTAGAGCCCCGTGCGGCGACCGGACGCGCGCAGAATCGACTCCACCATCGCCGCCACCGAACCCTTACCGTTCGTCCCGGCCACATGGATCACCGGATAGCTTCGCTCCGGATGCCCCAACACTTCCGCCAAGCGGCGCATGCGATCAATGCCAAATTTAACCCCGCCCGCTTTAAGCGCGTAGAGGTATTCGGTCACTGCGGCGTAATCAGTCAGGTGCTGCGGACCGCTTATCATAGAGCGAAAAAGTCTCCCTCGACTGGGCAATTAATTCCGAATCGTGGACGGGATTTAACCCCGGCCTCAGCTTGCAGCCGCGACATGAAAAGGGGCCGCCGTCGTCACCCTTTTACCGTGCGCTTTCGTCGGATGCAGTGCCTTCAACAAACTGGTGAGGCGCTCACGCATTTCAAGACGACTGACGATCTGATCGATGAGCCCGTGCTTGAACAGAAACTCCGCCGTCTGAAACCCGGCGGGCAAGGTCTGCTTCGTTGTCTCCTTGATCACACGCGCGCCGGCAAAGCCAATCAACGCCCCCGGCTCCGCAATAATCACATCACCCAAGGTGGCGAAACTCGCACTGACGCCACCCGTCGTCGGATACGTCAAAATGGAAATGAACGGCAGCTTCGCTTCCGCCAACCGGCCCAGCGCCGCACTGGTCTTCGCCATTTGCATGAGACTGAAAATGCCTTCCTGCATGCGCGCTCCGGCGGAGGCGCTGACGATGATGCACGGAATCTTCTTTTTCACCGCGCGCTCGATGGCGCGCGTAATTTTCTCCCCGGCGGCAGCACCCATCGCCCCACCGCAAAAACGAAAATCCATTACGGCCAGCGACACCTCGATGTCATTGATTTTGCCCGTGCCGCAAATCACCGCCTCGGGCAATCCGCTTTCCTTTTCGTACTTCTTAATTCGATCGGGATACGCCGCCGAATCCACGAACTTCAACGGATCGGCCGACTTCACGCTCTCGTCATATTCCGTAAAACTGCCTTCATCGACCATGCCAGCAATCCGCTGCCGGGAGCCAATCGGAAAATGATAGCCGCTTTTCGGCACCACCATCAAATTCTGCTCAAGCTCCTTGTTGAAAATAATCTCCCCGGACTCCGGGCACTTGGTCCAGAGGCCTTCCGGAATATTTTTCTTCTTTCGGGAAGCCGAAAGCTTGGGTTTGGCGAAATGTGTCATACTGGATTAACCGTGTCCGAAGGTGACTGCGTCGAGATTCAAAACGCCCGCCCGGCAGAGAACTGCCGCGCAAGCGTTGAGGGTGGAACCGGTGGTAAAAACATCATCGACGAGGACATAACGTTGAGCGGAATTAATGGCGGCCCCGGGAGCCAAAGCAAAGGCATTTTTGAGGTTCTTTTGGCGGGCCCGGCGGTCATAATGAGTCTGCGATTCCGTATCCACCACCCTGCGCAGCAACTCCTCCACTTGCGCCCGCCCGCCCGTGGCCCGCACCGCACATTCGGCCAGCAAGGCGCTCTGATTATATTTCCGCTCCCGTTGTTTTCTCGGGTGCAACGGCACCGGCACGAGCACCGCGCCGGTGATAAACTCTGCGTACCCGGGAACGGTCGCCATGATTGCCGCGATGTCATCCACCACGTGCAATCCGTGATGATATTTCAGCGCATGGATCAACGAGCGCCCGGCTCCTTTTAACAATACGGCCGTTTTCCCTTGGGAAAATTCCGGCTCCAATTCCTCACAGTGTTCGCATCGCCGGTTGAAAGTAGTCTCGCCGAAATACGGGTGCCCGCAGGTCGAGCAATGCGGCTCCGTGACGATAAAAAGCAGCCGTTCGCACGCTGGACATAAGTGCCGCAATCGCCCGTCTGCGACCAATCCGGAACAATGAACGCAACTTCGCGGAAAAACGACGTCCAGTTTGTCGCGCCAGAGTGCGGTCAACGTCGGATTCACGTTCAATAGATTACCTTCACCATGAATAATCCCTGCGGCGGCGCCGTCACGACGGTCGAAATTCGGCGGCGGGTTTTTATCAGCACGCCGATCTCGGCCGCAGTGAGTTTGCCCAACCCGACGTTGATCAGCGCCCCTGTCAGGCTGCGAACCATTTTGTAGAGAAAACCATCGGCCTCGAACGTGAACGAAATTTTCCGGCCCCGCCGCACGAGGTCGACCCGCCGGAGATCGCGCACGGTCGTTTCATAAGTACGATCATTCTCGCCGGAGAACGCCCAAAAATCCTGTTTCCCCCGGAGCACTTTGGCTGCGGCCAACATCGCCTTCCAATCCAGTTCGCGCCGAAACGACCAGCAATACGCGGCCATGAAGGGATCGGCTTCGCCCAGATAAATTTCGTAACGATATACTTTTCCCTTCGCGTCGAAGCGGGCGTGAAATTTGGGCGAGACGGGCTTCATCGACTTCAGCCGGATCGATCGCGGCAGGCCGGTTTGAAGCGCGACCCGGAGCTTTTCGGCCCCGTGTTTCCACTCGGCGTCAAAATGAAAAACCTGCCCGTGAGCGTGCACGCCCGAGTCCGTGCGCCCGCTGCCTTCGATCCGGATTTTTTGCCCGGTAACCTTGAGGAGCTGCTTCTCGATCAAATCCTGGACGGTGTTGCCACCTTCCTGACTTTGCCAGCCATGGAAGGTCGTGCCGTCGTACGCGACGATGCATTTCCAGCGTTGGGATGTTTTCGATTTAGGCACGGATGGAGTAACCACGACTGACACGGAATACACAGAAAGGCTGCCGGACAAACCTTTCGTACTCGATCACGAACTAACGCCCGGAATGGACGGAGAGGGTTAACCGCTAATCCTCGCTAATTGACGCTAATCA
>JANYFP010000316.1 GCA_025362555.1 Verrucomicrobiota bacterium | reverse complement strand
ATCGATGGCGCTTACAAATCCGCCGCGACCGGAAAAGCCGTCGCGCTCTGAACCCACTCCACCCTTTCGCATCTATGAAACTTAATCGCAAACTTCGTATGGGCATGATCGGCGGCGGTCGTGGTGCCTTCATTGGCGCGGTCCACCGGATGGCTGCGCGGCTCGATGGTGAGATCGATCTCGTTGCCGGCTGTTTCTCCTCTGACCCGGAAAAATCAAAAGCTTCCGGGGCTGATCTCTTTCTCGATCCCGCGCGAGTTTACGGGACTTACGCCGAGATGGCGCAGCGGGAAGCCGAGCTGCCGGCCGATCAACGCATCGACTTCGTTTCAATCGTCACGCGGAACAACACGCACGCGGCCGTCGCCAAGACATTTCTCGAGGCCGGCTTCCACGTGGTCTGCGATAAGCCGCTTTGCTTCACGCTCGCCGAAGGCCGCAAGCTGCGTGACGTCGTGAAAAAATCCGGCAAGGTTTTCGCGCTGACGCATAATTACACCGGATATCCGATGGTGAAGGAAGCTCGCCAATGGGTCCGCTCCGGCAAGCTGGGTCAGCTCATGAAGATCGTCGTCGAGTATCCGCAAGGTTACGGCATCACGGCGCTGGAGTCCGCGACCACAGGCAAAATTTCCAATTGGCGCATGGATCCCAACGTCTCCGGCATTTCCAATTGCATGGGTGACATCGGGACTCACGCGCACAACCTCGCGCGCTACATCACGGGGTTGGAGACCGAGGAAATTTGCGCGGAACTTTCGACCTTCATTCCCGGCCGCCTGTTAGACGACGACGGCAATTGCCTCGTGCGTTTTTCCCAGGGAGTGAAAGGAATTCTCTTCGCCTCACAGATTTCGAGCGGCGAGGAAAATAATCTGAACATCCGGGTTTTTGGCACGAAAGGCTCGTTGCAGTGGTTTCAGGAAAATCCCAATGAATTGATTTTCAAAAAAGCCGACGCGCCCCAGCAAATCCATCGGCGCGGCAATAATTATTTATCCGCTGAGGCGCAAGGTGCGGCGCGCACCCCGTTCGCGCATCCCGAGGGATTCATCGAGGCCTTCGCCAACGTTTATCGCGGAGCCGCCGTGGCGATTGCGGATGCGGTCGCGGGTCGTAAGGCGCCGAAGGCCGGCTACGATTTTCCGAATATCGATGATGGTTTGGCTGGGATGGCTTTCATTGAGTCGGCGGTAAAAAGCGGCAAAGCCGGAGCGAAGTGGGTGAAGTTTCCGAAGCTCTGAGCCGAGGCTGGTTCATTTAAACCCTCAATTTCGGTTCCTCGCTACTTCCAGTGGCTAGCCTTACAAAACAGAATCAAAAAACGCGGAAATTCTAACCGCTCATTGGATTCATCAAGGGATGAATGTATTAAAGTGTGGCTTTGCCTAATCGACTCCGCCCATGGGTTTCTGGGGCCTGCTAATCGCAGGCAGAACACCAGTCAGCGATCAGCAGACTCCCCGACCCACGCCGAAGACGATCAGCCTAGGCCAAGGCTACGGCCCGGCAGGTGAGTCGAAGGGGTATTCTAAAGTTTCGCCGATTGGCGAAACTTATTAGCGGTCACCGCCTCTGGCTTGGGTTCTGGTAGAAGCTCGTTTCGCTCTCCCCCATCGAAAACAGCAGGAACCTTATTTTCTCCATAAAAGGGAAATGAGGGTGGGCGGGCGCCGCTGGGGCCGGACTTGCTGGCGGCGATTGATTTAAGTCTTTTGGAAAACAGCGCTAAGCTCTCGGGTGGACTGTGCCGAAATGAGAGTGTGCAACCCATGCGTGTCCTTTCTCCGCTTACCCGTGACCAAATTGTCGCCCTTGGCAGCAAACTCGCGCCCGCCGCGATCACGCTGGCTCGACTTCGCCCATTGTTGGCTGATCCCAATACAGAGCTGACAGAGGTGGTGCACTTGATCCGACTCGATCCCGCGCTGACCTTTCACGTCGTACGGATGAGCAATAGCGTGCTCTTTGGTGCGCACGAGCGCAATGACACGCTGGAAGGCGCCGTCGGCCGCGTCGGATTTATGGAAATTTACCGCCTGGTCGGATTGGCTGCGAGTAAGCAACTTTGCCAAAGTGATTTGCCGACCTACCGACTCACTGCGGCGCGTTTGTGGGAGAATTCCGTGGCTACGGCGGCGGCGGCCGAAGTCCTGGCGCTGCCGGCGAATGCTGATTCCGGACTGAGTTACGCCATGGGATTGTTACGCAATCTCGGGCCGGTGATCATCGATGCATTTTCCGCCGGCAAAGTTTATCCGGGTGAAGCGGAGTGGCCGCTGGTGTCTGAATGGGAAAAAACCGTCTTCGGCGTGACCTCGGCGGAGGTAACCGCGACGTTGCTTGAGCACTGGCGTTTCCCGTCCGACGTGGTCGATGCGGTGCGTTCGCAGTACGATCCATTTGCTGATTCCGTTTCAAACGTCGGTGCGTGCGTGCTCAATCTGGCATGCGGGGTTTCCGCGCGATTCGGACTGGATCTGCCGGGAGAAGCGGGCCACTGGGAACGCAGTGAAGCCAAACTCACGCTTGGTGGTGTGACGGATTTGGTGCTGGAGCAGTGTGCTGAAAACGCACGCGCTCATTATCAGGCACTGTGTGAGTCGCTGAAGTGAGGGGCTATTTTTCGGACGATTGAATGGTAGCCAGCCGAGCTTGCTCGCTGGATGATTTTACATCGTGGCGTCGGCTTAGCCAACAACGCAATAGGAGGCGGATCGCTCCGCTGGCCGACAAAATGACCCCAACCCGCTGGCTTGAGGGTGGGAATCCGAAAGCGTCTTGAGGTCAAGGCGCTTCACCGACGGATTGCGGATTAGAATTACGCCTGTAGTTCAACTGAATAAATTCTTAGTCAGACGAGGCGGTTAGAGGACATTGTATCCGTCGAATGGACTGCGTTATGGCGATGAGTGGAGTGCTGTCCCACATGCTTGGAGTGGAGTAAAGTGACTGTGGGATGCGGGATTTTACAAATCGGTCTTATGCGCTTGGCGGCGGCGGTTTCAAATGACAGGAGGTTTCTGCAACTAAGCTGCTTTGAGCGGTGTTTTTGACGTGAATGAAGATCCCACAGTGCAAGCTCCAACCCAGGAGATGACGGCTCCGACCGACTTCACTACGTTCATGCGCAATTACCAAGACATGGTCTATTCTACCGCCGTGCGCCTCATCGGCAACGCGACGCAGGCGGAGGATATTTCGCAGGAAGTTTTTCTAAAGGCGTACGAACATTTCGATAATTTGGGGACCAGCCCAACGGCTGGTGGCTGGCTGAAAACGGTCGCGACCAATCTGTCGATCAACCATATCCAACGGTATAAGAAACGGTGGAGTTTCTTTTCTGATTTGGTCCATCGGGATGATGAAGGAGGGGAGAAGGAAGTGGAGTTTGCTGCGCCAGATACTTTTTTTAGTGGAGTCGATACTGCGGAGCGTCGCGAATGGGTTGACCGGGCATTGCGCGAGCTGCCGGAACATCAGCGCATACCACTGGTTCTTTATCACTTTGAAGATCTGCCATATGATGAAATTGCCAAAAAAATGCATGTGTCGCTGAGTAAAATTAAAACGGATATTCTGCGTGGCCGCGAGGCCCTCGCCAAAATCCTGGTGCGCAGTGGCAGCACGCATGAAGTGTTTGAAAAATAAGGAGCAGCTATGAAAAAAATGACTCCAGAAGAACTCGAGAAATTCATTCACCAGCAACTGCGTGGTTTGCCCGCGCACCGTGCGCCGACCACGTTGGAATCGCGGGTGCGCTCAGCGATCGAGCAGCGCGCGATGATCCCGTGGTATCACAAGTCGTGGAGTTACTGGCCCGCGGTGGTCCGGAGTTCTTTCCTGGTTCTCGCCACCGGAGTGACCGGCGGAGTCGTCATG
This sequence comes from Verrucomicrobiota bacterium, assembly GCA_025362555.1. Lineage (GTDB taxonomy): Bacteria > Verrucomicrobiota > Verrucomicrobiia > Opitutales > Opitutaceae > Lacunisphaera. Next base: position 970 of record JANYFP010000316.1, on the reverse strand, counting down.
GTTTTCCAATTTGGATTTGCGGGAGTGAACCCGGGCGCAGTGGTGGCGCAGGCGGGTGAACGGTTGAGTTTTTTCACCAGGATCTACCATGTGGCCAGTTGGATCGCCGGATTTGGTGAGCAAGTGTTCGCGCATATTCCGTCACTTTGGCTTTACTGCGGGCTCGCGATGATCGCGGTCCTCTATGCTGTTTTTTTTGGTCTTGGGGCTGCGGCCTACCGCACGCTTTACCGTAATAATTAATTTTTTATGATGAATTCCAAGTCGCACCGACTTCTTTTTTCCCTTTGCCTGACTTTTGTTTGGGCGATTTTGCCGAGCGCTCAAATCGTTTCTTTTGCCCAGGCACCCGAGCCGAAGCCGGAAGTTTCTCCGGCCGTTCCTGCGCTCGCGGAGCCGCCACCCACTGCCGATAAATCTTCGGGCCCAGCGGTTGTCGCTCCCGTTGTGGCGTCGACGGACGTGGCCAAGCCGGCAGATGAAAAAACTGTCGCGGTTGAATCTGAAAACGACGAGAAGGCGTCGGCTGAAAGCGCCGATGAGACGTCGGTCAAGCCAACCGAGCCGGCGAGCCCGGAGAAGAAGGAGCATTATCATCGGCCAAACCGCAGTGGGAGAAACGGCCGTCATTCTGATAACGCGCGCGTCAGTATTCTAAACGACAGCAAGCTCGCTGCGGGTGAAAATGCCGATGCGGTGGTCTCTATACTTGGGTCGTCGACGTCGGCCGGCACGGTGAATGATTTAGTGCTTTCTGTCTTCGGATCTTCGACTTCGTCCGGCGATGTAAATCATGCGGTGGTCTCCGTGATCGGCAGTACGCGAGTGACGGATGGCGTGGTGGGCGAAGCGGCCGTGGCGATTTTGGGGAGCAATTATATTAACGGTCACGTAAAGGGCAAAGTCGTGGCGATATTTGGCAATGTTGAGCTCGGGCCGAAAGCAGTGGTGGATGATGGATTGTTCTGCC
>JANYFP010000298.1 GCA_025362555.1 Verrucomicrobiota bacterium | reverse complement strand
CGCTATCTCTCCGAGTTTACGGACGATTCCGCTGTCGCACCTTCATCCTTTGGGGGTCGGCATTTACCAAAAAAAAATACGTCGGATGTCGGGGACAAACCCCGACCTCCTTCAGAGACAGTCCCAATCGCGCCCACCGCCCTCCTCCTTCTCGACGAACCGACCACCGGACTGCACCGCCACGATGTCAAACGCTTGCTTGAAGTACTCCAGCGCATCGTTGATCGCGGCCACAGCATCGTCGTCATCGAGCACAACCTCGACGTACTGAAATCATGTGACTGGATTTTGGAAATCGGTCCTGACGCAGGGATCAACGGCGGAAAAATCGTCGCCGAAGGCCCGCCCGAACTTCTCGCCCGTGCCACCACCGCCACCTCCCCTTTCCTCCGCGAAGCTCTCGCGCAGAGTAACCTAATAGGTTACTCTGCCGCGGAGCTCCTCGCGGCGGAAGATCCTGCGCCCTACACGGTTTCCGCCGCCGGAAGCCCCACCGGCCCGGCGGTCCGGCCGGCCGCGCTCGAACTCATTGGCGCCCGCGAAAATAATCTCAAAAATATTTCCCTCTCCATTCCCCACCGACAGTTATCAGTCATCACGGGAGTTTCCGGCTCGGGCAAGTCCACCCTCGCATTCGATATTATCTTCGCCGAAGGCCAGCGCCGTTTCATGGAATCGATGTCGCCGTACGCCCGTCAATTCGTCGAACAACTCCCGCGCCCCGACATTGATCGCCTCACGGGAATTCCGCCGACCGTCGCTATCGAGCAGCGCGTCACCCGCGGCTCTCGTAAGTCCACCGTGGCCACCATCACCGAAGTGGCCCAATATCTCCGCCTGCTCTACGCGCGCCTCGGCGTGCAACATCATCCTGAAACCGGCCGCGCCGTGACGCCACTCACTCCGAGCCAGCTTCGCGCCCTCCTCGAAAAAATTTTCGTCAGCCCCAAGGCCAGGAAAGCGAAACACCTTTATCTCTGCGCGCCGCTCATTCGCGCCCGCAAAGGCCATCACGAACCGATCGCCAAATGGATCGGCAAACAGGGCTACGAGCTAATGCGCGCCGATGGCAAATTGACCCGCGTTGATACTTTCCAGAAACTCGATCGCTACAAAGAGCACGACATTGAAGTTGTCGTGGCCGATTTGAAACAAGTAGGGCGCGTTATCCCTAACGCACCGCGCACGACCTCCGAGGCTCTCACCCTTGCTCTCAAAATCGGCAAAGGCGCGTGTTTCCTCCTGACGCCCAACGGCGAGGTGTTATCGTGGTTCTCCACGACGCGCACCGACATCGACACCGGCGAATCTTTCCCCGAGTTGGATCCGAAACACTTCTCTTTTAATTCGCCGAAGGGCTGGTGCCCGACGTGCCGCGGTCACGGTCGCATCTACGACTGGATGCTGAAACCGGACGAAGATGAAGAACGCTCCGACGAAGTCGCCGATGCCCTGCGCACCGTCGACGCCGATGAACTCTCCACCGACGGGAAAGTGTGTCCGACCTGCGCCGGCGAGCGCCTGAACCGCATCGCCCGCGCCGTAAAACTCCCGCTGCGCAAAGGCGAATTCATTTCCTTACCGCAGCTCGGACGATTGACCCCGGACGATTTGCTCGCGCGCCTTCGCCAGCTCCAGCTCGATGGACGCGGTAAACTCATCACGCAGGATATCGTGCCGCAAATTGAGGAACGACTGCGTTTCCTTGGCCAAGTGGGATTGGATTACCTCCAACTGGACCGCTCCACTGAAACTCTCTCCGGCGGCGAAGCGCAGCGCATCCGCCTCGCAGCCCAACTCGGCTCAAATCTTTCCGGCGTACTCTACGTCCTCGATGAACCATCGATCGGACTCCACGCGCGCGACAACGACCGACTCATCGAAACGCTTTTAGCTCTCCGCGAAAAAGGGAACACCGTCCTCGTGGTCGAACACGATGACGTTCTAATGGAACGCGCCGACCGCATCATCGACCTCGGCCCCGGCGCGGGTATCTATGGGGGCGCGTTACTGGCCAACGACACACCCGCGCACCTCCGCAAAAATGCCGCATCGCTCACCGGACTCTATCTCGACAAAGGAATCAAACATCCGTTGCGAGGAGCGTATCGGGAAATTCCAAACGCCAAAAAACCAACGCCAAAAAACACCGCCTGGCTGGAATTATCCGGCATCACTTTTCGCAACCTGAAAGACCAGATGCTCCGATTCCCGCTCGGCCGATTGATTATGGTCTGCGGCCCGAGTGGTGCCGGAAAATCCACGCTCTTCCGCGATATTGTCCACCCGGCGGTGACCTGCGCGATCAAACAAAAGAAAGCGAAACTCACCGGACGCGACTTCCTCAAACACTCCAATTTTCAGACTGACGAGCTCTCGCCGAAACCGCCGTTCACCGAACTCACGGGCGCGAACGGCTTCAAATCGGTGATCGAAGTGGATCAATCCCCGATCGGCAAAACGCCTCGCTCCACCCCGGCAACGTATCTCGGGATTTTCGATCTCATCCGCCAATTTTTCGCTTCGCTCCCGGAATCCAAAATGCGCGGATTCACCGCGAGCCGTTTCTCGTTCAATACCGCCGGCGGGCGCTGTGAAACCTGTTCCGGGGCCGGTCGCATCAAACTGGAAATGGCGTTCATGCCTGACTCCTATCTGCCCTGCGACAACTGCAACGGCTCACGCTACAGTCAGGAATTGTCCGACATCACGTGGAAAAATAAAACGATCGGACAAGTACTGCAGCTTTCGTTTGACGAGGCGGCCGTGTTTTTCGACTTCCACTCGCAATTGTCGCAGGTGTGCAAACTGATGATCGATTGCGGTCTCGGCTATCTGACTCTCGGACAGAGCAGCCCGTCACTCTCCGGCGGCGAAGCCCAGCGCCTGAAACTCGTCACGGAATTAACCAAGGGTCTGCACAGTTACAAAGAGCGCTCGCGAGGCATTTCGATTCGCAATCTCTACATCTTGGAAGAGCCGACGATCGGTTTGCACCTCAGTGATTGCGAGAAGCTCATCGGCGTGTTGCACAGCCTCGTGGAGCAAGGCCACAGCGTCGTTGTCATCGAGCATCACCTCGATCTGCTGGCCGAAGCAGATTACATCATTGAAGTCGGACCAGACGGTGGGCCGACCGGCGGTGAAATCATGTACCAAGGCCCCCTCGCCGGCCTGCTGAAAATAAAGCGCAGTCCCACCGCGCCGTACCTCCGCGATAAGCTGAAAAAGTAGGGCGGTGAGTCCCTTCACCGCCGTGTTCGCCCACGGCACTTGCAAAACCGATCGCATCCCACCCCCTATGCCAGCGCCAGCGGCAGGCTTGGTTCGATTTCCATCGCGTAGCCGCGGGCGTCCACGCCACCAGCTTCACGTTCCGCCCAGGCGGCGAAGGCGATCATTCCTGCGTTGTCGCCGGTGTGTTGCGGCTGAGCGCGGTGAAAAGAGATGCCGTGCTCGCGTGTCACTTTTTCCAATTCGGTTTGCAGGGTGCGGTTGTTCGCCACGCCGCCGGACAAACCGAAACTGCGATAGGCGCCGCGCTCCAGCGCCAGCGTGGATTTGCGCACGAGCGATTCGAACACGGCGCGCTGATAACTGGCGCAAAGATCGGCGCGCCGACTCGCGATCACCTCCGGCGTCAATTTCTCCAATTGATAACGCAGACTGGTTTTCAAACCGGAAAAACTGAATTCGAGCGACGCGCGTTGCGCCACCGCTTTCGGAAAGGCGAACGCGGTCGCGTTGCCGTCCCGCGCCAGTTTTTCAACCTGCGGGCCGCCGGGATAACCGAGACCGAGCAACTTCGCACCTTTGTCGAGCGCCTCACCGGCGGCATCGTCCATCGTCGACGCGAGCAACCGGACATTGCGTTGTTCATCGATGGTAAACAGCGCAGTGTTGCCGCCGGAAACCAACAGTCCCAAATGCGGCAGCAAGGTGGCGAAGGCCGCATCAAACTCCCCGGGATTCGCCGCGTGCAAACTGATGAACGGCGAGAACGCATGCGCGCGCAGATGATTCACCCCGACCACAGGCACACCCCACGCCAGGCCTAAACTCTTCGCCGTAGATAATCCCATGGCCAGACAGGCGGCGAGGCCAGGTCCACGAGTAACCGCGACACGCGTGATCGCAGACGCAGGGACGGTCGCCAATGCGCGCGCCACGAGCGGGCCGAAATGCTGCAGGTGCTCCCGACTCGCCAAATCCGGCACGACGCCACCATAGGATTCATGCAACGCGATCTGACTGTGGATCCACTCGCCGACGATGCCGCGCACCGGATCAAACAACGCCACGGCAGTTTCATCGCAGGAACTTTCAAGGGCGAGAATCATGAGCGGTCCATCCTTGTGGGCAAGGTGCCTTCACCCGGCAAGAAATCGTAAGCGCAGCACATGCCTCGCGGGGTGAGGGCACCCCGCGCACAATTCAGCAAATGGGAGATCAGCGTCATTCAATCTCGCGGATTAGCGCTTCACCTCACGCTGAGCCAGTACCCCAGTGAGCACTTCCTCGGCGGCAGTGAGCTGAGCGTCATCGATCTGCTGGAATCCAAATCGTTCTTCAAAATCAGCCGGAGTGGTAAGATCATGGCGGGATTGTTGCAGACGGATTTTGTCATCGTCGTCTGCGGAGATTTCCAATTCGACCTGCGGGGCGATGCCCTTTTCGTGAATGGTGATGCCACTCGGCGTGTAGTAACGCGCAGTCGTCAGACGCAGACCTTCGCCGTCCTGCAATTCCATGACACTTTGCACGGAGCCTTTGCCAAAAGTTTTCTCGCCAACAATGACGGCCCGCTTGGTGTCTTTCATGGCGCCGGAAACAATTTCCGCCGCGCTGGCCGTGCCGCCGTTGACCAGAATGGCGATCGGGTAAGTGCGAGGGGCGTGGCCGCCTTTGGCGCGGAACGTCTCCTTCGATTCCGGCGTGCGACCCTGCGTATAGACAATCAATTCGTTCTTGTCGAAAAACTCATTGCAGACATCGACGGCGGCGTCGAGTAACCCGCCGGGGTTGTTGCGCAGATCGATCACGAGCGCCCGCAGGCCGCGCTTTTCCAAGCTCTTCAGAGCGTCGGCAAATTCCTCGCCAGTCCGCTCGCTGAATTGGGTGATCTGCAAATAGCCAATCCCGTCGGCGCGGACCGTGGCATTCAGCACGCTCTCGAGCCGAATGCGTTCGCGTTTGAGTTTGAAATCAATCGTCCGATTCTGGCTGGGGCGATAGACCGTGATAATCACCTCGGTATCGGGCTCGCCGCGCACAAGGCGAACGGTTTTATCCACGGTAGGATTGTCGATGGTCTTGCCGTCGATCTTGAGCAGGCGATCACCCCGGCGCATGCCAGCCCGCTCCGCCGGAGTTCCGGCGATGGGCGAGACCACGACGATTTGTCCATCGCGTTGCTCGACCTGCATGCCGACCCCACCAAAAACGTTACTCAGCTCATCTTCCGTTTCCTGGAATTCATCCGCCAACATGAACTGAGAGTGCGGATCGAGATTGGCCACCATGCCGGAAAGCGCCGATCGAGTCAGATCGTGATAACCGGCGGACGCTTCTCCGACGTAGTTTTCCTTCACCAACTGCATCACATCGCGAAAATAACGGACATTCTTATCGCGCTCACGATCCGGCCACCAACTGGGTGCGCCTGAATGGGCGGCAAATTGAGCGGCGCCGTAACCGACGAGAATGGCTGCGAGGATAACGAAAAATCTTTTGAGCATGGGCAAGACGAAGAGCAGCGCTTACAGAGTCGCGGGGAGTGGGTTGGTTCCATTCAATCGCAGGTCGTGGTTTACACCCGAAATGCGACTTACCCACGTCAGGAGTAAACCCCGACTGCCCCGGGAGTCGGACACCGTCATGGCATTTCCCGGGTGGCTAAAAAGCGCCGGGAATTCCTCAAAAAACACTAATAACGGATTGAGCATGGCTTTCAGTGGGCACAAATGCTTGAGTTGGCAAATGGGTTCCTCTTCAGACTTTTTCGAAATTTTCGCCACTGAGCCGCGTGCGGCTGAGGGTATATCTTTTGCCCGCTTCATGGAGCTGGCGATGTATCACCCGACGGCCGGGTATTATACAAGGGACTTCAAGCGGGTCGGACGGGACGACAAGGCGGATTTTTTTACCGCCACGACGTTTAGCCCGGTATTTGGCGAATTGGTGGTCGCGGCGGCCGTTAAGTTGCTCGCCCCGGCGTTACCGAGTGACTTTATTTTCGTCGAAGTCGGCGCTGAGCCAGGCGGAGGTATTCTGCGCGGACAAACCCATCCGTTCGCCGGCTATCAAACGATCTCACTGGGGCAACCCTTCGTGCTGCCACCGAAAGCGGTGGTGTTCTCCAACGAATTATTCGATGCCCAGCCGTTTCATCGCGTGGTGTGGCGCGAAGGTCGGTGGCGCGAACTGGGAGTCGCCCTGAATGGACGCCATTTACGCGAGGTCGAATTGCCTGAGATGACCTCCGAATTAGCCGCCCATGCGGATCGCCTGCCGAAGACAGCGGACGAAAATTATCACATCGATTTGCCCCTGCGTACGATCCCAATGCTGGAGCGCTTGGTGGGACAAAAGTGGAGCGGTCTGTTTATCGCCTTTGATTACGGTAAATTCTGGAAAGAGCTGGCGGAACACGTCCCTGCGGGCACCGGCCGAACCTATCACCGCCAAAAAATGGGTGGCGATTTGCTCGCCCGCCCCGGCAAACAAGATCTCACCTGTCATATTTGCTGGGATTGGCTGGAAGATGGCTTGGCTCGCGCCGGCTTCGGCGAGCCCCGGGTCGATTCGCAAGAGAGCTTTTTCATGAATCATTCCGCCAAAACGCTCGAAGCGATCACCAAAGCGGAAGCGAGCAGCTTTAGCCCGCGAAAAAGGATGCTCATGCTCCTGATGCACCCCGCCAATATGGGTCAGAAGTTCCAAGCCCTGTATGCTTTACGGAAATAAGCGAACGGGCCGAAGGGAATTTTAAAATTCCCCTTGCCAACCAGACAAACGACCCCTTATTTCTAATCTTTTAACTCAAGAAACACCATGGCACGAATTTGCGCAATCACCGGAAAACGCCCAGTCAAGGGCAGCATTATCAACCGTAAAGGCCAATCGAAGAAGAGCGGCGGTATCGGTACCCACGTAACGAGCATCACTTCCCGCTTGTTCCGTCCAAACCTGCAATGGATTCGCGTCCGCATGCCAAATGGTGGCACGAAGCGCATGTGGGTTTCGGTCAAGGCCATCAAAGCCGGCCTCGTCGAGAAGGTCTAAGTAATCCTCTCCCCTTCATTTCTAACCCGTAGCCAAAAGCTGCGGGTTTTTTTATGCCCTCAGGTCGTGAAATTCGGCGTGGCGCTCGATGAATTTAGCGACGTAAGAGCAATCCGGTACGACCTTGAGCCCCTTCGCGCGGGCATCCGCCAAGGCCGCCCGCACCAATTTTTCAGCCACTCCGAACCCACGCAACTCCGGCGGCACAAAAGTATGGGTCAAAATCATCCGGCCTCCCTCGATCGTGTACTCCGCCACGCTCCGATGGTCATCCACGATCGCTTCGTAGCAACCGGCCTTTTCATCATTTCGAACAGTGATAGTCCGAGGGTCGCTCATGCGCGTTTCAGCTTTGCGCGAAACTTTTCGATCATCGTCTCAAGCTCCTCGCGACCCTCGATCTTCAGCAACCACAGCAACGCGCCATACGTGGCCGAAGCCGCCGGAATTAAACCCACGACTACGACCAAATCGTGGGTCTTACCGGCCAACGGCAGGAGTGCGATCAACCTCGCCCCACCCCACACCACCGCCCCCATCAGCGAACTGGCCATGATAATTTTTCCGAGACTGGACCACAAGGGTGCGAAGCTGAGTCCATCGAGCTTACGCGACAACCGCGTCTGCAAAAACCAAGCCTGCACCAACACCGCCAAGTTGCTCGCCAGCGCCAGCCCCACCGTGGAAAACCAATGCATCAGCACCACACTGAGAACCAAGTTGGCGATAAAACTCAGCGCGGCCGCCCGCACCGGCGTGGCGGTATCCTTGAGCGCATAAAATCCGCGCAACGCCACACTCGTGAAAGACAGGAAGGGCAAACCCAGCGCGTACACCGCCAAAATTGGCGCCATCAATGACGTATCGCTCGCGTGAAATTCCCCGCGCTGAAATAGCAGTCGCACGATCGGCTCACTCAACAGCGCCAGCCCCACCGCCGCCGGTACGTTAACCACGAGCACCAGGCGCAAGCCCTTGTGATAATCCTTGCCGAGCTGAGCCCAGTCCGACCTCGCCGCATGCCGCGCGATCAAGGGAAAAACCACCGTGGAAATTGCCGCCGCAAATACGCCGATCGGCAATTCCATCACGCGCGTGGCCCAATTTAACACCGACACCGCCTGGTCGTTGAGCGACAGACCGATGAATCGCGATACCGCGATATTGATGAGATAAATCGCCGAGCCGATGAGTGTCGGTGCCATCAAACGCACGATTTCCCGCACGCGCTGGTCCGCCCGCAAATCAAAAACCGGCCGCCAACCCTCGCGCCACAACACGCCGGCGGGCACCGCCATTTGAAAAAATCCGCCCACCAACACACCGGCACAGAGCAAATGCATCCGCTCCGGCGCGCTCCAGACCAGCCAGCTACCGAGCCCCAGCGAACCGAGAATGGTGAGATTCAACCAGACTGGAGAAAGTGCCGGCTCCGTAAACCGTCCCAGCACCTGACACGCCGCGCTGAAGGCTGCGGCGAGACAAACAAACACCATGTACGGAAAAAGAATCACCGCGAGATCCGCGCCCAAGAGCAGCCGTTTCGCCGTGGCCGGCTCCATCCCGAGATTCCCCGTCACGCGCAGCAACATTTCCGCATTGGCCATGACCAGCATCGCCACTGCGACCAACGCGACCGTCGCCACCAACAACCAACTCGAAATTTTGCTCACCAAACTGAACGCCGCACCGCGATCATTGTGCTCCAGCTCGTGACTCATCGTCGGCACGAACGCGGCCGTCAAAGCCCCTTCACCCAACAGACGCCGGAAGAGATTCGGCAACGTGAAGGCCGAAACAAACGCCGAACTCAGCGCACTCGTGCCAAACACCGCGGCGATGACAATTTCCCGCACCAATCCCAGCACGCGCGACACCACGGTGGCAGTCGCGATGACACTGATGTTTTTTAAGCTCTTCGACACAACCGCAGGGCGAATACAGACGCCAGCGGCTTACTGCGCAGCGACCAACTTGAGCGTGCCACCCGCAATCCCGACGTCGCGCAATTTATTCCACGAAGACCGGAATTCATCCGGAATTTTCACCTTGTCCGTCAAGTGCGACAGTAGCAATCCGGACAACGCCGGGAGCAAATGCAGCGGACACGAACCAAGATAAACCGTCTGCGGGGTGTAGACAAAATGGTCACCTTGCTTCGTAAACGTCCCGGTCGTCTGTAGCGTGACATCGGTCATCAGCCCGTACCAATTGAGGGTGCAATTCAGGCCGAGTTGCAGTCGGTCATTCGCGATCCGGAAATTGGGTTTCGACGGAATAAAAATACTATCGGACACGGGTGCCGCAGCGGCCGGTGCCGGCGCTCCATCTTTTGGTTTGGGCGGCGGAGCATCCATTTTAATCGAAGTCGCCAACCACGCGTTCAACTCGTCTTCCACCACTTGAACGCTCTTGCCGTCGATAAATTGTTTTTGTTTCGCCAACCAAGCCGCGCCCTTGGCCTTGCCGTCCAAGCCAGGAATAAAGTAAACCATTCCCCGCGGCTGCACCTTGGGCAATTCCTTCACCGTCGGGACCGTCTTAAATACGAGATAGATACTCGCGACCGCCACTCCGGCGAGCAAGCCCAGCACCGCCCCAAAAAAGACTTCCGTTAAGCTTGGACCATAGAGTGCTTTGTCAATTTTTCGAGCCATGGGAGGTGGAGGTTATTTGGCGGCAGAACTCGTCGCCTTGGATTCAGTGGGTTTGGAAACAGATTTGCTCTCGCCCGACTCCGGCTTCGTGCCGGTTTTCTTTTTATAGTCGGTGATATAAAAGCCCGTGCCCTTGAAAATCAAACCCGCGCCTCCGCCGACTTTGCGCTTCAACGTGCGCTTTTTGCAGGCCGGGCAGACCTTGAGTGGTTCGTCTTTCATCGATTGAAAGGCTTCCATTTCATGAGCGCATTTAGTGCAGACGTATTCGTAAGTAGGCATCCGGAAAAGTGGTTGAGGTATGATTGCGGCCTGATGCCTTGGCGAGTCTGATCTTGGCATCTTCGCCGGCTGGAATCGGTTTGCCAAGGCGTTCCACCCGGCAAACTGTGCCCCACCAATGGAATTTACGGTCCAGTTACAAACTTACCGCCAGCGAGTCGAACAGGCGCTCGACCATTATCTCCCCGCCACAGGGACCCCGCCCCCACGCTTGCATGCCGCGATGCGCTACAGTCTGGAGGCCGGCGGCAAACGCCTGCGCCCAGTACTGCTCCTCGCCTCCGCCGACCTTTTCAACGCGCCATCCTCGGCTGCTGAGGCTGCGGCCGTCGCGATCGAGTGCGTCCACACTTACTCGCTCATCCACGACGATCTGCCGTGTATGGACAACGACGACCTCCGCCGCGGCCGTCCCACCGCGCACAAGCAATTCGACGAAGCGACTGCGTTGCTCGCCGGCGATGCGCTGCTGACGCATGCGTTCTGGCTGTTGTCCCGTTATTCGAGCCAACCCACCATCGTCGCCGGCCTGCTGGCCGAACTCGGCCACGCCGCCGGCAGCCAGCAATTAATCGGCGGCCAAATGGAAGACTTGCTCGCGGAAAAAAAATCCGGCGTCACAGCGGACGAACTTCGTTCCATCCACCTCAAGAAAACCGCCGCGATGATTTCAGCCGCGCTCGCGATGGGCGGCATCGTGGCCCAAGCCCGCCCCGCCGACGTCGAGACGTTACGCCTCGCCGGCCAACACCTCGGTCTGGCGTTTCAAATCGTCGACGACATCCTCGATGCCACCGCTGACACCGCGACGCTCGGCAAGACCGCCGGCAAAGACGCCAAAGCCGACAAGACCACTTACGTGAAACTTTACGGTCTCGACGCGTCCCGAAAATTGGCGCGCGAGGAAAGTGATGCGGCCCTCGCGGCCCTCGCCCGCTTGCCGGGCGATACGACCTTCCTCACCACGCTCGTCCGCGACATGGCCGCGCGCACGAACTGATTCACCTGACTCAAATTCCCCATGGCCGGAATCCGCAAAGATTATCTTCTCACTCAAATCGATTTGCTGCGGCAATTCGTCGCACGCTTACTGAACAAGCGTGAGCAAGCCGGCCTGGACGAAGCGCTACAGCTCGCATTTCACCTCCAGGAAAAACTTTTCCCGTTGCCGCCGACGGAATTCCTAAGCCTGGAACTTGGCCAACAAATCGAGACACTGATGTCAGGAACATCGAAGCTCGATGGCCACGAAAAATGTCTGACTTACGTGCAACTTCTGAAGGAGACCGCCACGCTTTATCAGCTCCGCGGACGAGATGATCTCGCCGCCGGTGCCCGCCAACTCGCGCTGCACGTCGCATTATCGGTGGCGCTAGATCAACCCGCCGCACCCGATAAAGCTAGCGCGCTCGTCGATGAACTAAACGCCAGCGTAGACCGAGAAAATCTGCATCCGCCCGTACTCGAATTGCTGGATGCCTATCAGCAACTCTAAGCTGTAGGAGCGGCTTTACGCCGCGATCCTTCGAGCGGATGAACTAAATTTTGAAGTCACGGTGTCACGGGGTGCGGAAACGTCATTGCAGATTCAGGTGAGATGACGTCGTTCGCAATCCTACGGCTCGGTGCAGGAACCTCGTTGCCGCACTGGATTGAACACCCCATGGCGCTTCTTTCTGACTCCGTTCAAGATGGCGCATGCCTCACGATGGACTCACGGCGCGTTCAAGGAGCCCCAAGACTGAATGCCGTGGGCTCAAGCCCACGGCTAGCTTCAGGCGGTCGCTCTGCGACCCGAAGGCGCCAGAGCACGGCCAT
>JANYFP010000278.1 GCA_025362555.1 Verrucomicrobiota bacterium | reverse complement strand
TTCGGAGCGGTGGTGGGGTAGGTGGCGCGCTTGTCGCGCCACGGATCGGGATCGATCGCCGCGCGGACAGCGCGCCACCCGACGAGATCAGAGCCGGCAGGCACGGAGGCCTGCCGCTACGGGAGAAGCTATTTCAAAGGTACAGCGGTATAACTCGGTCGAAGAAAAAATCTCAGCCACTCACCAAATCATAGCGCTGTTTCTTCTGAATGAGCTTCAGTTTTTTCCCGAATAGGCGGCTCAATGCGGGGGAAGTGAGGATTTTTTTCTTTGGGCCGTCGGCAATGATCCGACCTTGCTTCATGAGAATCACTCGATCGATTTCCGGTAGGATATCCGCGACTTGATGGGTCACAAGGACGAGGCTTTTGCCTGCGCGGATCAGTTTGCGGAGAATGACGTGGAATTCGTGAACCGCGCCGGGATCCAGGCTGTTGGTCGGTTCGTCCAGTAAGAGAACCTGGGGATCGTGCACCAATGCGCGGCCAATCAAAGCCCGGCGTTGTTCGCCTGAGGACATCGCGGAAACCGGGCGGGTGGCGAGGTGTTCAATTTCCAAAAAACGCAGGATCGCGCTCGCGCGTCTCTTTTGGGCGATGGTTACGTGATGGTGTGGCCACAGCCCAATGCTGTTGAAGAAACCGGATAGAACCATCTCGCGGGCGTTGACCACCCTGGCCGTCACCTCGTGGGACAGCATTTGCAAGAGATCGAGTGCGACGATCCCGACGTGTTGCCGGAGATCCTCAAGCGCCCACTGCGCCAAGCCGAAAAGTTGAAAACGCGTTCCCTCGATCCCGGTCTGAGGGTAAAGTTCCCCCGTCATGAGCTTGATGAGCGTGGATTTGCCGGAGCCGTTTGGACCCAAAATAACGCAATGTTCCCCGGGCGCGATCTGCAGGTTGAAATCACGGAGAATAGCCTTGTCGCCGCGGATCACGGTCAGTTTTTGAAAATCAATCAGTAATTGCGCAGAAGGAAGTGCGGTCATGGACAAAAATCCCTTGAACTTTCGGGAGGCGGTTGTTTGCTCGTGAATCTTAGCTCTGGAGGGGTGGCCGAGTGGTTTAAGGCACATCTTTGCTAAAGATGCGTAGCGCTAAAACGTTACCGAGAGTTCGAATCTCTCCCCCTCCGCCAATTCGGGTCAGATCCCGGCGTAGTATTTCGGTTTCAAGACGCCGATGCAGGGCAGATTTCGGTAGCGCTCGTTGAAGTCCAAACCGTAGCCCACGACGAATTCATTAGGAATATCGAAGCCGACATAATCCGCTTCGAAAGGTACGGCGCGGCGCGCCTTCTTATCGAGCAGCACGCAGGTCTTTACCGTGAGAGCTCCCTTGGCTTTCATCATTTCTGCGACGGCGGCGAGAGTTTTGCCGGTGTCGAGAATATCATCGACCAGCAACACGTTGTGTCCGCGAACATCCAGCTTCATCTGGTCGACGATGCGCGGTTCGCCCACGGCCTTGGTGCCGGCATGATAGCTGGAAGCTCGCAGGCAATCGAGGCGCAGCGGGGTGCGCAGTCCGCGCAGGAGATCGGCGGTAAAGATCAATGCGCCGGTGACAATAGCGACGACCATCATATCCTTGCGGGCATAGTCGTGGTTGAGTTGATCGGCCAATTCGGAGACGCGGCGCTTGATCGCGCGTGGCGTGACCAAAACATGGTCGAGATGCTTCAACTCGGGCGGGCCTTTGGGGGAGGGCATGGGAAAATCAAAGACGTGAAATTTCGGCCATGCAATCCGTTACGCCGAGGCGCGCCGGGTTTATTTTTTTGACTTACCAGCGCTGGGCATTTGCCTCAAAAAGGGCCTGCGCCCCTCCGATGATTTCCATCCAGGTCAAGCAACTCACCAAGCAATTCGGCCATGTGGTCGCTTTGCGCGGCCTCGACTTGACCATCAACCCTGGCGAGTTGTTTTTTTTGCTCGGCCCGAGCGGTTGCGGAAAAACCACGCTGCTGCGCAGCTTGGCCGGTTTTTATATCCCAGAGCAGGGACAAATTTTGTTTGGCAACGAAGACGTGACCCGTCTTGAGCCGCACAAACGAAACACCGGAATGATGTTTCAGAGCTACGCACTTTGGCCGCACATGACGGTCGGCGAAAATGTCGCGTTCGGTCTGGAGGAGCGCAAGGTGTCGGCGGCAGAAATCAAGCAGCGGGTGGGGGATGCCTTGGCTTCGGTGCGCATGGATCATTACGCGGATCGAAAACCGAATCAGCTTTCCGGTGGGCAGCAGCAACGGGTCGCTTTAGCGCGCGCGCTTGTTATTCGTCCCCGGTGCCTGCTGCTCGATGAACCGCTTTCAAATCTCGATGCGAAACTGCGCTTGGAGATGCGCACGGAGATCCGGCGGGTGTGCAAGGAATTCAAGCTGACGACGGTTTACGTGACGCACGATCAGAAGGAAGCGCTCTCAATCGCTGACCGCATGGCCATCTTGGAAAGCGGAAGAATTCTACAGGTGGGCACACCGCGCGAGGTCTACAAGCGCCCCACGTGCAAAACCGTCGCCAACTTTATCGGCGAAACAGATTTTATTCCCGGGAAGGTTCTGGGCGCGGTGGGCGGAGCGGTGACGGTCGAGACCGGCGTGGGAATCTTTGATGGGGTTTTCGGTGATTCGGCCACTATTCCCACGGTCGGTGCCGCCGTGACGGTTTCCATTCGTCCGGAATGTTGGGAACTGCACCGCCATGCCGAGGAGCGAAATGTCGTCAAGGGACGGATTGGTGAATCCATTTACCTCGGCGAGGTGGCCCAGTATGAATTCATCACGGGCAATGGTACGCACCTGAAAATCTTCGAACGCAATCCACGGTTTGTCGATGGCGCGAGTCGCGGCGAACTTTTTGCCACCGTCGCCCCGGAAGATGTGGTCGTGCTGACGGCCTGAGCGGTATGTTTGGCTGCCTGCATTTTTCCGGCCAATGAAGCGCGTCATTCTTCTCCTCTCATTGGTGGCCGTGGTGGGCGTGCCGTTTCTGCTGCGCCCCAAGCAGGTCACCGTGGCGAATGCGGATGAAACGGTGGTGATTGTCACGCCACACAATGAGGCTATCCGTTACGAATATTCGCGGGGCTTCAGTGAATGGTATAAAAAGCGGACGGGGAAGACGGTTGCGATCGATTGGCGCGTCCTCGGTGGCACGAGTGAAATTGCGCGTTTTATCGAGAGCGAATATCTCACGGCGTTTCAGAATTACTGGACCAATCAATTGCACAAGTCCTGGAGTATGGAAGTGCAGTCCGGTTCGCAAAATGGACGGTTGCCTCCCGATGCGCCCGTCATCGCGCGGGAGGCGCGGGAGGCTTTTCTGGCTTCGGATGTCGGCTGTGGCATCGATATTTTTTTTGGTGGTGGCACCTACGATTTTGCCAAACAGGCGAATGCCGGTCGGTTCATTGCCACGGATCTCCCGCAGCGGCATCCGGATTGGTTTTCCGAAGAGGTCATTCCGCTGCACTACGCCGGTGAGGAATACCGCGATAAGGAAGGTCGGTGGTTTGGCTGTGTCCTCAGTTCGTACGGGATAATTTATAACCGGGATGCGTTGCATCGGCTCGGTCTCGTCGAGCCGCCAAAGCAGTGGCGCGACCTCACGGCACCGCGCTATTTTGGTGAGATCGCATTGTGCGATCCGACCAAAAGCGGCTCGATCGCCAAGGCGTTTGAAAACGTGATCCAGCAGCAAATGCAGCGTCGATTGCGCGCGATCAATTCCGCGAATGCCGGCGGCGATTTGAAAGCGGGCGAAGCGCAGGCGGTGCGCGAAGGCTGGGAGGATGGGCTGCGAATTCTCCAACTGATTGGCGCCAACGCGCGGTACTTCACCGACACATCGCAAAAACCACCGATCGATGTGGCGGCGGGTAATTGCGCGGTCGGCATGTGCATCGATTTTTACGGACGAACCCAAGTTGAAACGGCGCAGCATCGCGATGGTTCCGGCCGGCTGGGCTATGTTACTCCCATCGGAGGTACGGTGAGTTCAGTCGATCCGATCGGATTGTTGCGCGGCGCGAAACACAAGGAAGCCGCGACAGCTTTCATGGAATTTGTCCTCTCCATGGAAGGGCAGAAATTATGGAATTTCAAACCGGGCGCGACGGGTGGGCCGGATCGCTATGCGCTGCGCCGCATGCCGGTGCGGCGGGATTTTTATACGCATGACGAATGGAACACCCTGCGCAGCGATCCGGATGCGGGACCCTACGTGCAGGAAGATCAGTTGATTTATCGCGAAGTTTGGACGGGTGGGATTTTCCGGGAAATGGCGTTTATCATTCGGGTGATGTGTCATGACACGCATCAAGAACTCACAGACGCTTGGCAGGCGATCAACCGTCCGACGGTTACGGCGGAGAATCGCGCTGCGGCGCTCGCGGTATTACAGGATCTGAGTGTCGTCAGCTACGAGCGAACAGGCTCGGAGATCAAGCGGGCGCTCAGCTCAAAAAATAAAGTGGATGAAGTCCATCTCGCGAACGAACTGGCCGGTCATTTTCGTGAGCAGTATCAGAAAGCGACAGAGATCGCGCGGACGGGAGCGCACTGATTACGACGCGGGTGGCGTGGATCCGTAGGGGTGGGGAATGCGGATGGCCATGTCGCTTTCTGAATGGCCTACAAGTTTGAATCCGAACTGCGTGTAAAGTTCGTGAGCGTCGCGGGTGCCGAGTCGCCAGCTGCGCAATCCTTGGAGCTTTGGGTGCTTCATCGTCACCGCGAGCATCGCTTTGGCCAAGCCTTGGCGTCGGTGCGCTTCGAGAACGTAGACATCGCAAAGATAGGCATAGGTTGCCTGATCGGAAATAATGCGGACGAGGCCCACTTGGGTGTCATCCGTCGCATACGCACCGATGCAGAGTGAGCCTTGCAGTGCGCGGTGCACGATTTCGAGCGAGATGTTTTCCGCCCAATACGAGCGGGTCAGGTACGCGTGAATCGCCACGGCATCCAAGCGCGCCGGGTCATCCGAAATCAGATAGCTACCGTGCGCCTGCTGCATATTCGGATTAGTTCATCCGCGAAATCGTACTCGCGTAAGCGGCCCGATCAGTCGCACGGAAAAATGAGGTTCCGGCCACAAACGTATCGGCGCCGGCGGTGCGGCATTCCTGGGCATTCGCCAGATCGATGCCACCGTCCACCTCGAGTCTGAAATTCAAGTCACGCTCGCGTCGCCATTGGTCAATTTGTTGCAGCTTGGGCAACATATCTCGCCGGAACGCTTGGCCGCCGAATCCCGGCTGGACGGTCATTACCAACACCAGATCAACCTCGCCCAAGAGTGATTCTATCGCGCTAGCGGGCGTGCCGGGATTGAGGACGATGCCGTTTTTGCTGCCCAGTTCCCGGATGCGAGCCAAGGTCCCGCGATGATCGTAGGTCGGCTCGATGTGAATGCTGATGAGATTAGCGCCGGCCTTGACAAACGCCTCAATGTAACGGTGAGGCTCATCGAGCATCAGGTGGGTATCGAAAAATTGTTTTGCCCCGGCGCGGCGGAGGGCGGCGAGCACTTCTGGGCCGAACGAAAAATTCGGGACGAAATGTCCGTCCATGATATCCAAGTGAAGCCACGGTGCCCCGGCTTCTTCGGCGATGCGGGCGCTGGCGGTTAATTGGCCGTGATCTCCGGCGAGGAGTGACGGGGCGAGGATGGACGGATTTGGCATGGATGCTTGATGCATGGAGCACGGGCGAGGCTTTGGGCTCAATCTCTAAGGTGGGGCGAGGCTTGGTTCGTCACTCTGTTTTTCTGCGAAGCGCCTTCTCTCCGCTCCGTGCCTGAAGCGCCTGATTCAACGCATCAACTACCAGACATCGAGCACCGCGTGCAGCGTTTCCTTGGCCAGTTGCTCGGCCAGCAATGGCAGTGTCTCGTATTCTGCGGGGACGAGACCGCTGTCAGTGAATACACCACGTGTGGCGGTTAATGCGCGATCCGCGAAATAGGTTTTCTTATGACTGTTGTCGGTGAGGGTGGCGTGAGCTTGGAGGGCCAGATCAAAACGCCTGGCCAAACCGGTGTCGCTCGCCAGTGCCACCGCGACGGTTCGGTCGTACCCGATCAAGGTAACCGTCAGTACGGCGTCAGCTGAGTCGGGTGAATTGACCAGGGAGACGCGGCCGTCGCGGATGAACGCTTCCCGCAATTGGGTGGTCATGATCGCTTGGGCCTGAGGGATCATCGCCTTGTTTGACACCGGCGCGATGTAGAGTGTGCTGAACTTGATTTTAGCTCCTGTGCCCAATTGATAGTGGGAGCAGGCGGCTGTTGCTGCGCACAGCCCAAGTAGCGCGGTGCAACGGATGAAATGCATGGCGGCCACGAAGGACATAAAAGGGGAATTACGGGACGGCAGCATGCTAAATATCTCGCAGTGTTCAGAGCGACTGCAACGGGAAGAAGCTTTTAGAAAAAGAGGAACTTCTTCTTTTTCGGTTGGGCTTTCGGCGCGGTGGGGTTGCCGAGTTGCTCATCCAGTTTGGCATTAATGATCGCGAGTTTGGCGCGGGCCTGGACCGCGACTTCAGAGTCGGGATAAACCGTAATGGCCTCGTTGTAGAAAATTTTCGCCGCTTTGAAATTGTGGCGGTATTTGAGGTAATAATCCGCCATCGTCAGTTTGCTGAGCGCGAGAGTTTTCTTCATGTTGGCCAGTCCCTTTTCCGCCGAAACCATTCCGGCGTCTCCGGGAAACAGGATCATGTAATCTTCGTAATAGGTGATGGCTTCCTTTGTGGATGCCTGGTCGTATTGGGGGCCATCGACGAGCGAGGCGTGGGTCTGGGCGATTTTTAAATACGCATCCGGGGTCAGGACGTTGCGAGGATACGTGTTGATCATGCGGTCGAGCGCATCGATGGCCGCTTCATTTTCGTTGATCATCTTGTAGCCACGGGATGCGTTCATCAGCGAGAGAGGAGCGTAGTCGCTGTATGGGGCCGTGTGGACGATGACTTCGAAATATTGGATCGATTTCTCACGGTTGCGGAAACCTGGGAAGATGCCCCAAATGCGGTTGCGTTTGCCTTCAAAAAGCAGACTGGCGATGCGATATTGTTCTCCGATGACTTGCGTGAATTTTTCGGAATTGGGGTAGCGCGCCAACATCTGTTGGAATGTATCGAAAGCCTTGTAGTACTGCTGGCGCTTTTCACGGATGCTACCGGTGCGAAAGAGTGCTTCCGCCGCAAAAATTGAATTTGGGTATTTCTTGGTGATGGTGGCGTATAATTTCAGCGCGTTGCTTTCGTGCCCGGCTTCCTCCGCGGCGCGCGCCTTGTTCATCACATCGAGCGCATTGCGCCCGTCTTCGCCCCCGACGCCGCCAAGTACGCCGCCTTCGACATGCCAGCCTTCCTGAGGCGTCCAGATTAGATCGGCTGCAAGCCTGGCAGGCAGGCAAAGGAGCAGGAAAAACGCAGCAAGAGACAGGGAAGTGGTGAGGCGACGCATCATACGGGTGTTTACCATCGAA
>JANYFP010000545.1 GCA_025362555.1 Verrucomicrobiota bacterium | reverse complement strand
TCAACCGCCACGATTCGAAATCAGCCAGGTTGCAGCTACCCGGACGCCTGAAATTCGCTTCATGATTTTGCCCTTTCTATCGTAGGTTGCGTTACCGAGCGAAGCGACATCGGCCACTTGTCTCGCAACGTGGTTTTCTCAAGTAACGTCGCGCGACGAGCGCGCCACCTACCTACAGTTTAAAATCAAAGAGAGATCATTCGCGGCCTCAAAAGGAAAACTCCGCAAACAAAACGCCCACCTGTCGGCCTTCGCGGCCGGAACAGGTGGGCGTGAAATCAAACCTTACTCATCACACACCGACGGCGGCGCGGCGGCGGCGGGCGATGATCGCGGCGAACAAACTCAAACCACCCGCCATTGCGGCATAGGTCGAAGGTTCAGGAATGGCGGTCAGGCTAATCGTCACCCCACCGGTATCGCCTGTGCTTGTGGCGATTTGATAGTTCGTGCTGCTACCATCAAGATTGAAGTACAACAGGGAATTGCCCAGACCCGTTGTCGGGATGTTATTGGTCGCATTGTCCAATACCGCCACGACGAATGAGGTCGGCGTACCTGTAGCGGCATTCGTGGTCAGAGTGGCCGTGAACTTGATGTCGCTCACCGTGGAGCCGAATTGCTGATAGAACTCATTGTTGAAGCTGCCGGAATTTGGATTCAACACCAACGAAGTAGCCAGATTACCGCTGACCGCACCGGTCGTGGTATCGGTGCCGGCCAACAAACTTCCACCCGTGAAGGTGAAGTTGCTCAACGTCACAGTCTGGGCGGAGCCGGAACCGAAGTACGATTGAAAATCAAGGTAGAACGCCCCGGCGGCGTTGCCGACGATCGGAGCGGTGTTGATGTCGATCAAGTAGCTTAAATCAGCGCGGGCGACAGTCGCCCCGTAGAGCGCGCAGAGCAGGCCAATAAGCCCGAGCGAGGTTTTGATTGAACGGAGGGATTTCATGATGGGAATTATTTTTTGCGATTAACTTGAGGCGGGGTTTAACGGGATTTAATTTATATCACGGGGTGGCGATGCTGTTGAGCACCCGTGCCGTGTAGGTGATTCCGGTGTTGGTCGGATTCGCGAATTGCAGGGTGACATTCACCGAGACACCAGGAGCCAACGTGCCACCGGGAATGAGCACGTACGGGCTGCTCAATGGGGCGTAGTTGGCCGTCGTGCCCGAGGGAGCAACGAGGGAGGCATTCGCGCTCAGCGAATCCAACACCAAGTAGAACGGCCCGGTGAGTGCGCTGGCGTTGTTATTGGTAATGGTGACCTGCTGGGCGTAAGTGCCGGTGCGTCGGTCGCGAACGTAGCCACCGCAGGTGACAACGGCGTTATTAAGCGGCGCAATCTCATGCATCACGAACAACTGGCCACCTTCCACTTGGGACGTCGTGATCCCGGTTGTGTAGTGCGCTTGGTCAGAGCTGATATACCAAGCTTCGAGCGGATTGCCCTTGTGCTGCGTGCTGCCGGACATGATGGACGTGATGTCGATAATTCCGGAAGTTTCCTCGTCGTTGTTGAACGGCAAAGTGGCTGCGATGCCGACCTCGCCGAAACGAGCGACATCGTGCTTAAGTACTTTGACCAAAGTGTTCGAAACCGGATCAAAGTCCCAGACTTTCCCGTTGTGCGCGGCGCCGCCGACGTCCTCTTGCAGCATAATGTGTCCGGTCTTTTCGTTGACACAGATATTATCGAACATGTTGGTCTTTTCACCGGCGACAGTGCGGCCATCAATCAGCAAGTCGATCGTGCCGCCCGCCGCAGGATTCGTGATGGAACTGAAATTCAAGCGCCACAGGCGGGTCGCGCCGATCTGGCTGCCCAAACCGTCGGAGACCTGATCGAGGCGATCCGTGGTGACGAAATAATACTGGTTTGGATTCGCCGGATTCCACGCGCCATCTTCGGGCCGGGAGAATGTGGTCGAAGCGGTGCTGCTCAGGGTGAAGGGCGTACCAGTGGTGATATTGGTCACGCGCGAGTTCACGTTAGCAGCGGGGATTTCAAGCGGATTACCGGTGACGTTGATGAACTTGAGCGTGCCGTTGGTCAGGCCCGCTTTGTCCACTTCACTACCCGTGGCTTGTTTGGTGCCAACATAGACCGCCAGAGTGTTGGTCATGATGCCCGTGCCGCCGTCATTATTGCCGATGACCACGGTTAGATCCTGGGCGAATGGATTGGCGAGCGCATTTTCCCACGAACCAACCCCCGTCAGGAGAGTGCCACCAGCGCCGTCGGTGTTGCCGTTGGTGGTCAGGTTGAACTTGCCGAGCGTGTAACTCTTGCCGGCATCGGGACCGTTCACCACCGTAGCCTGCTGCCAGAATCCGGCGGCGCTGTTCTCTTCACCATGCATAAAAATACGCGCCTGTGTGCCCAGACCGGAAGCGGCATTGTAGAACGCGGTCACGGCCGGAAGATCGGCGGAGCAAAACCGTGCAAACGCGAAAGGATTCGGAGTCGTCTCGGAGGACTGCGTGGTCACATTCCAGCGATAGATTGCCTTCATCAGGTCGTCTCCGGAGAGCACTGCGAAAGTGTTTTTATCGATGATGAATTTTGAAACGTAAGCGCCTTTCGCGCCGTGATCGCGCACCACCCCCACCGTATTGCCGAGCTCGTGATTCATGAGCAGAGTGAAAGTGCCGTCACCGTTGTCAAAAGCACCAAGGCCGTCAGGAATACCGTCCATGCCATAGCTGCCACCGCCGACTTTCGGTACAACATCGTCAGGCGCGACGCCGGTGTTGTCCACGGTAAGGACAGATTTGGTTTCGTAACCGGGAAGTGTCGGCAGCACGTAGGGAGTTGAAGCTGTGCTTGGGCCGATTGATTGGGCAAAGGCGCTGCTCGCGAAGAGGGCACCGATGGAAAGAAGAGGAACGTAAGCGGGGATTTTCATCGCCTATGAGAAATGCGGAACGCGCCGCGCCGGGGAAGACTGCGATTGTAAAGTTCACGCTGCGCTAACGTGCCAACGGGTTGACGGCTTCGTTACAGCGTTGCAACAGGTCAAATAATTTTGCCGGCGAATTTCACCGGAAGTGAATCGATCGGCGGATTGGCGGTGATTTTCCCCCAGCCAGAAAAGTTAAATTTTACACGTATCCACTGTTTGGATATAGTAAACAACTTCGAGGCAAACCCCGAGGAATTTGAAACAAATCCAACTGACAGATTTTGTGGGCGGGGTGCCCTCACCCCGCTGATTTCAGGCTTTGCAGCGCATGCCTCGCGGGATGAGGGCACCCCGCCCA
>JANYFP010000173.1 GCA_025362555.1 Verrucomicrobiota bacterium | reverse complement strand
ATGGTTTTTTCCCGATTGAAGGCAGGGATGATTACGCTGACGAGCATGCGAAGTTTATCGAACGGTTGAAGAAATTAGAAAATAGATTGATCCAAATTGAAAAATCAGGTCTCAGCCTGAAAATATTCACTCAATTGATCGAGCGGCGGGTTTGAATCTTGCGTGCGGGTGCCGAACAGCGGAATCGACGCGATGGCCGCGATGGGGAGCCAGAGAAATACTTGCGTCTGACCGAAAAACGATACGGAAAACCCCGACGCGACGATTGAGAAGAGGCTCGACCCCAGGCACCAATACTGGAAGAGCTGCGCGCCATCTCCTCGCTCCGGTTTCGTGGTCAGCCCAATCCTCAAAAATGCGAGGCGCATGGCATTTATCATAAGAAACATGTAGGGCAGGCCCCCCATGACCCCGGCGGCAATGTAGGTGCTGGTAATGTCACAATGTTTTTCGTTGATGCCAGGTTGCCACGAAGGCATCCAGTGCCGCGTGCGATCAGTTCCGAACAGCCACCATTCATCTAAGTGAGCGATGGATTGTTCGATGAGATAGGCGCGATAATAGGAGGTGCTGCCTCCGGTCAGATCGATCTTCGAAATGAGGTAATACGCAGGTCGGGTCATGAGAACGTTAGCTAGCAAATACATTCCAACCGCTCCCCAGAAGAGCAATCTACAGTGTTTTCGATAGCGCCACATCATCAGCGCAAATATTCCGAATAGCAGACTCAAGATTGGACCGCTGGAGGCGCTGGCAACGATCATCACCAAGCATGCTAGGCCCCCAACGAGCGCTTTTTTTCGGTGTTGATGCCAAATGGCGACAGCAAAAGGGAAACAGATGGCCCCAATTGTCCCGGCTAGAATGGAGTGTGGGAAGGTTCCTTGGGCGCGAATTTTATCGGCACGAAATTCCGGGACCTCGGGTACACCGCCGAAGAACGCGAATAGATTTCGATTGGCGACCTTTTCGTAAGCCATCTCGAGGGCGACGGGGCCTAGCAGAGCGCAGGTCCAGCCCATGAAAGAAATTACTTCATCGGTGCTACTAAGAAAAATTCTAAAAATGAAATAGGAGCCTGCGATGCTTAGTACTTCACCGATAACATATTTTGGTCCCGAACCTGCTTCCCATTCGTGAAATATACTCGTGAATAGAACCCAGCAACACATCACAATAATTGCGCGATCGATCGCATTCATTCCGCCGGACAGCTTCTCGCCGCGGACGAGGACTCGGATGATGCCGACGATGAGTAAAATTCTAAATACCGGAAAATTTGCCCCAGCAATGGTGAAGTATTGCCCCGTCGTCATGTAGCAGCAGCCAACAATCATGACGATCGGAACAGATTTTCTTTTGCCGCCAATCATTACGGCACAGCACACAAGTAATAAAATGAATCCAAGGATTGTCATGGGGAAATCAACCGTATGCCGTACGTGGTTGACTTAGATAAGTCGAGGGAGTGCGAATGAGAGGAAGTGGTTCGGCCAATTTTTATTCCGTGGTCGGTTCACCGCTGATTTTTGCTAATTTAGGAAACAGCCCGTTTTGACAGAGTCTTTTTGTTCACCAATCACGTGAACCACATCGGGGTTCTGTTCCTGTAAGATTTCTTGATTAGCGTTCATTAGCGGTTTCTCATCTAAGTTCACTAGTTTAATTGAAATCAATGTGGGCAGATTAAGATCCAGTCTTAGTTGGGCTGACAAGCGGATTGGGTGCTTTCGGTTCCGGTTTGGGATTTTAGGTGTGATATTTAAGTGCCCTGAAAGACACTTTCACAAAAAAGAGAACCCTATTTCGCCTACGGCGTGCAGAGACATTGAAGTCATCAGCTGTGCGATTCAAAGGGTGTTAGGCGCTATTCGGCACTTGCTCGCTATGGGGGGTGTAAATTATTCAATAACTTTCCTTTAACTAAAACTGTTTCATGCCGGCCAATACACCAGCAATTCGCGTAGTCGTCCCGGAGCAAGCTACCAGGGTCGCATGGATTGATGTTCTGCGGTTTGTCGCATGCGTGGCGGTGGT
>JANYFP010000166.1 GCA_025362555.1 Verrucomicrobiota bacterium | reverse complement strand
ACTCACATCAAGGGTGCCACCCGCAACCGCAAGCGCACCCGTTGTTGCATCCACGGTTAGCCTTCCACTCGGGAGGCTAACAACGGTATTCACGTCGACTGACTGGCCAACAAAAGCAAGTTTCGCTCCGAGACCAGGCGTAATTGTCGCCGTACCGCTGCTCCCCGACAACCTCAACTTGCCTTCAGCCTCGATCGTTTGATCGGTGGCACTTGCGCCCGTGATCAGTGGACTCGTGATCGTCAAGTCGCCCCCTTTCGCAAATTCATCCGCCTTCACCAGCAAACCGCCACGGTGCGCGCTCTGTTTCGCCGCGTCGCCCGTCAACACTCCGCCGGTCGCATTAATTGCCACACTGCTAAAATTCTGAATCTCCACTAAATTACCGCCAAGATGCAGAGTACCGGCGTTGATCTCCAATGCACCAGTTGCCTTGCCCGCCGTTGCCGGTGCCGCCGCGTTGCCAGGATTATCCAGTGTAACCGTCTTGGCCGACAAAGTCAGCTTGGCCGCGTCCTCGACAGAATTCAAGTTTCCGCGAATGGCCCCGGCGTGCAACGAAAGCGAACCGAGCGTCGATGCACCGAAAGTGCCGGTCCCGTAGAAATCGAGGGTGGAATAACTCAGGAGAGAAATCGCCGAAGCTGATTTCATCAACGACTGCTGCGCCTCGCGTGAAAGCACCAGACTATCGCTTGTCGTGACCGAACCCGGCTGATCAAGCAACACGCTTACCCGGCCACTATTCAAAGACAGAGCGCCAACGGCACTCAAATCAACTTTCCCATTCAGATTCGTGGTGTTGGTTGAATCGATGATCGCACCAGCACCAGCGAGTTTGACGCCGGCTTCGAGGGTGAGAACCGGCTGGGTTAAACCAGCGACCCCCGAGCGGATCACGTTTGCCGTCGGATCACTCCCAACCCGTAACAAGGCACCGTCACCAAGCGAAAACCGAATGGATTTCACAATCTTGTCCGTCGAGCTGGCAAAGACGAGCGTGCCCGCTTGCTCGAGGGTAATCGTCCCTCCCACCGGCACACTGAATGCGTTCGTCAAGCCAGTGGCACTAGTCGTCGCGAGAAACGCGGTCTTGGTGCCATCCGCGTTGGTGTAGAATCCATCGCTGGTCGAGGTTAATTGCCCCGCGCCAGTTCCATTAGGCAAAGCAACCGCGGTGCCGCCACGCGCAAACGCAAGTTCTGAACCCACGCTCTTGAGTGCAACCGAGCCAAGAATTTTCAACGAATCTGCGGCGACTGCGGCTTGTCCTGATTTACCGATTTCCGCTCCGGCCTTGAGTGCGAGATTTTTATTCGCGACCAACACAATATCCGACCCAACCAGAGCTTCTCCGGCATTGTCCACCGTAATGTTGTTGGTTGCGACCGTTACGGTTGTTCCTTCGGTTGCCGCCGAACGGACCCCGCCAATCAGTAAACTCTCGGCGCCCAGCCCGCTCAGTCCTGCGGAATCGAGCAGAATTTCATTCGGCACGCCGCTCTTTTCCATGCCGTCAAGCACGGCCTTACTGCCGATAAAAATGTCCGTTGAACTACTGATGTCGATGATCCCACCCCGGCCGCCCTCGCCTTTTTTCGTCGCGATTATTCCCTTAAACGTCAGGGCGGAATCAGCAGAGAACGCCAATTGGCCTGCATCAATGGGCAGGCGGGGGATCAACCGATTATTTGCTTTCGCCGTATCCGAAAAATAGGTGTTCGCGAGCGATGAATTATATTCGGCCCGCTTCAGGACCACGCTTTGCGGAGCGACCTCAAAAACCCCGAACAACGACTGCGTGCTTCCGTTGGAAGTAAAGCCACTGTAACGATACCCTGATACGCGCGTAGAACCAAGGGGCAGCGGCGCACTCGCAACCGCACCAGAGGTGGCAGCCCCACTCTGCGGGGTAATTAAATACGCACCGGCGAGGAGTGCATAGCGAGCGGGCAGGATAGTATAATCACCGGCGGGCAAACCGCCGCCGCCCTCAAGGTGCACTTTGTCGCCGAGATGAAGCGCTGACTTAAAGCCGGCGTTACCCAAAATGGTATAACCAGCATCAGCGCCCAAATTCGCCTTGGCCGCCGTGCTCAAGTCGAAGGGCGCGTAGGGCGCATACGTATCGGTGAACCCCGGCAGAATGGCGAAAGATCCGGACGTGGCCGCGAGCACATCAACCTTGCCGCCTGCTCCAGGGACGAATCGGTACGCAAATAATTCTCCGCCGCCGCTGACATCAACCGAGGCCGCGGCTTTGGCGACACCCGCCTGGTCGACCGTCGCCGCTTGGAAGTCGATGCTTTGGGCGGTCAGGGTGACTTGCTTGGCCAGCGGAGCCGTGATATCGGTACCAGTCGGATCCACCCATGTGTCACCGTTAACATTGATGCCATAAGGAATGGTGATTCCCTGACCAGCGGCGGTCAGCGCAGAAACGGAAGTAACGCTTCCCGCCCTTAAGGTCAGACTAGAAGTCACCGGCAAAGCCGCGCCCGAAAACGGATCTGAACCACCGGCACTACCCAGCCCCAGGGAAATCGCCCCGAGCGGAGCGCGCAACAGTCCTCCCTGATCAATAATTGAAGAGTAGACTGCAAGTGCGCCACCGGCGGAAAGAGGCAATGCAGGCGACGTCGCCAGCCCTGATGCCTGAATCGTGACCGATCCAAGTTTGGCCACGCTATTCACGGTGTAGTCCGAAGCGATGAGCTCAAACTTAGTGGCGGTCGGTGGATAAATCTCGCCCGCTTTCAAAGTAAGGGCGCCTGACATGTCGAAGGTGCCGTCCCCGCGGATTGCCCCGTTCGTAACTCCACTCAATCCGTTGTACGTGGCATCTAGTTTTGCCGCGCCGGCATTTTGCAGCACGAGACTGCCGACATCGATCAACGCACCGGCATTGACTGTCAGCTGTCCGGTTCCGTAACTCGCCTTGACGCTATCGTTGCCAAACGGGCTGGATACCTCAGTCGATGGTTGTGGTCCGACAAAAGGTAATCCCATCACGACGTAGGGGGCGCTAATCTTAAGTGCCGGCGTCACCAAAGGTGTCACGGGATCTGCGGCAAAGGAGAGCACTCCGCCAGTGGCGAACGAAATCTGCTGACTGGCGGCGAGCGAGACGCTCCCTTGCACCTGCAAGGCTCCTTTGTTCGTCGTCAGTGCCACCGTGCCAAAACCGCTGCCGGTCACACTGTCCGCCCCGAACCAAAGCTGACCCAAACCACCAGCGTCGCCCAATCCGGCTCCGGATTTCACCGTCACGGTTTTCCCCAAGCCCAAATAAGTGAAGGCAGGAGTTTGCGCCGCAACTTTAAGAATTATTTCGTCGGGCGTGAGCGAAATTCCACTGAGATTATCGTAACCGGTGGCGGAACGGTTTGAGACAATCGCAAGATTTCCCCCGTCAGCCAAAGTCGTTCCGGTTGCAGATTGGCCTGCGCCACCCAAGAGAGTGGCATTGAACAGGAGCATTTTTTCTCCCGTGAGCATGACGCTGCCACCGCCACTTTGTTTCTCGACAGAAACCAGATCAAAAGCCGAGACCGACGACAACCCATTGGCGGGTTGCCCCACGGCAGCCTGAATTGTCCCGTCAGCGCCGGAGACATTCAGCAGCGCACCTTTCTCGGCGATGATATTTCCATCAACTGAAATCTGACCACCACCGAGCACATCGGTGGCATGGAGACCCGTAATATCGGTGGCAAAAACGACCGTACCGGAAGCATCCAGCACACTCTGCGCGCCAAGATGCAGCGTCGGCACCGATTTGTCGGCGTAGCGTAAAAGTTCTGTGTTACCCGTAGCTCTCACTATGATCTGGCCACCCGCTGCAACCACTCTTCCAAGGATATCGACGCTAGCTCCGCTCAGACTCACACTCCCAGCGGGTCCGGCGGAAATGACCGCACCCGGATTGAGCACGAGTGAGGTATCGTTGCCCAATGATTTTGGAAACATGTCAAAGAGTTCATCCGCCGCCTTGAAGTTAAAACTCGCTGACTGCCGCAATTCTTTCTGCGGAGTATAAATTGAATCTTTTGGCAAATATTCCCAAATCTGAATTTGCGGATCGACGACTGTCTGCGCCGCGACCGAGAAAGCCGGGGTCGAACCAGTTACCTTGCCCGTCGCATCGACCGCCAATCCGAGTCCGGTCAGATCGAACCGGGAAATGCCCCCGGTATTAAAAAATTCTGGAGCGAGCGACAAAACCCCGGTGGCGGAATCAGTCTGCGCCATCGCTCCAGCCGGCAGATTCTTAATGGAAATCGACGTCGCCTGCAAACTAAGAGCTCCGCCGCTCCGGCCGAGACCGGCGATGCCCTGCAAATTCGCCCCGGAAATCCCCAGTTCTCCGCCCACAATGGAGCCAAATCCGGTGCCCAGAGCACGACCCGTGGCAAGCGTGATCTTACCCGCGTTGCTATAAGACAACTTGCCCAGAGCACTGACTACGCCGCCACCTGAAACGTCCAGTTTACTCGCCGCGAGCGCGCTCCCATTCGACTGGGTCACCGGGCCGGCCAGCGAAACAGTGCTGGCATTTAGCGCGATCGATCCGCCCGCAGTCACCAGCGGCACGGTATCGCCATCATATTCCTTCGAGAGGACATCCACGAGAGCTCCTGACGCATCGAGCAGTGCCCCATTGCCAATTTTTATCGTGCCCCGAGCCGTGGTGTATTTCGGCACCCGCGCCTCCGGCAACTCATCAGTCGATCCCACAAAGAAATTCAAATAGCTGGCCAGGGTGGTCGAGATATCGAAGGCACTAAACTTCAGCAATCCGCCCGGCGTCGCCACCGTTGCCCCATTCTCCACTGTGATATTTCCCGCCTGGAGATTGAGAGCTCCACCCGCCGGCATTATCAGATCTGTGCCCGTCTTGACGGTGATATTTCCGTAGCCCACACTCGCGCCGAAATTATCGCCGCTATTATCAATGCGCATGATGCCGAACCCGCCGGCCGCACGGTCGGCCGTCAGGTCATTGCTGACCAGTGATGGCGACAAATCGATTTCGTTTTTTCTGG
>JANYFP010000157.1 GCA_025362555.1 Verrucomicrobiota bacterium | reverse complement strand
GATGCGAAGTGCGCTCATGCGAAGACCAGGAGGTGAGTCGGGAGCATTGGTCACAGGCGAAAAAAATCCAAGGATATTGGTTCAGCGAGTTCCACCAACAGCGGTTTCAGGACTTTCGTTTTTGAACCTGCGAGCTTGGGTCAACGGGTTGCGGCTTTAACTGAATGGAGCCTGATGCAACTTGAATGCAGAGCGGTGGTGCGCTCGCCTGGTACGGGAGCGGCCCAGGGAAATGCGCGAAGAATGCAGGCCAACCATTTCCCTTGACGCGAGAGGAGCCCTTTTCATGGATGCACGGGTTGAGTTGAGAGCTGGAGCGGATTCCAAAAGGAATATCACCGGTGAAAATTGCCTATCGAGAAGCGTTGCAGGCCGCGCAGGGGAATCTTTGTCCCCGGCGAAGGGTTATTCCACCCAATCGCCTGGAAGCTCGCAATTGGGATCTGCTCGCCGCCCTCGCGCATTTGCCGGGGGCTGATCCGCGGGTGATATTGCGGGAGTCGCTCGGCCGGTTGTTGAATCGCGAGCAGATCTATTTTGCCCCGTCCGCGAGGAGTGCCATTGCGCGGGTCCTGCGGTTGCTGCCACAAACCGAGGTGGTGATGCCCGCATTCAATTGCGGGGTCGTCAAGAGTGCCGTCGAGGTAGCGGGCAAGCGGATCATCTACGTCGATATCGCCCAGGGCGGCGTTAATGCGACGGCGGAAGAATTCGCCGCGGTGGCGCAGCCGGGTCGGATTTTATTGATCACTTACCAGTTTGGAGTGCCGACGGATGTTGAGGCCATTTGCGAATTAGCCCGCAGTCGGGGCTGTGTGACCATTGAAGATGCCGCCTGTTCGTTCGGCGCCATGCGCAGTGGTCAACGCTTGGGGACTTTTGCGGACTTCGGGGTTTTTAGTTTCGAGAGTTGGAAGCGGCTCCCGGCTTTTCGGGGTGGTGTCATCGTGGTGAACAATAAAAAAATATTCGATCCCACCGCACTGGATCAGGATCCAATCAGCCAGCGTTCACTCCGCATGCCGATGCGTGAATTACTTTCGGCCATGGGCCGTAACATCGCGACTATTCCTTGGCTCTACGGGTCGCTCATTTTACCAGTTCTATTGCGAGGTTATTTTAAACCTGTAACGAATTCGACCGCACCTGAGGTGCAGGTCGACGTTACCACTACCTCACCGTTTACCCGCGAGTTTCACCCTTATCAGGCGCAGTTGATTTCGCGTATGCTCGGCCGCATGGACCGAATTCGCCGGCACATTTCCGATTTGGTATCGATCTACACGGAGGAATTTCGGGGCAGTCCGGTCTCGGTGTTGTTACCGTCTGAACGCGACGATGCGGGCCTGTTGCGCTTCCCCATTGCCTTTCCAGGTAAAAGCCGTGCTGCGGTATTGCGAGAGGGGCTTAAGCGAGGGCTCTATTTGGAAACGGAGTTTGAAAATCCGCTGCCCGAGCCAGGTGAGCAATCGCGGTATCCGAATTCCGTCTGGGCTGGCCAAAACTTAATTTTGCTTCCGCTCTACACCGCACTTTCGCTCAAGGACGCCCGTTGGCTCGCAGCCCAAGTGCGAGAGATTGCCACGGCCGTTCATTGATCGGTGATGATGCCACCGTGATCGCCAGTGCTTCACCAGCGGACTCCCATTAGCCAGACACCTCGCCGGGAAATTTGCCCGAGAGGTGTCTGGATCCGTTCTGCCGGTTTTGATTCTTGCTCGAACGATGGATTTGCCGTGCCGCTGATTTTCAGAGAATGGCAAATCCGAGGGCGGTGTTCACCGCCTCCTTGATGACGTTCAGCGCGGCATTGATCGCGGCTTCCACCGCGAGAATCGTCATGCCGTGGGCCGCAAGCAGGACAATTTTTGAGGCATTCGTCTGGAGGTGAAGTTGCAATTTCGCTTGCTCTGGCGTCATTTTTCCAGCGAGAGATTGAGCTTCAATAAAAGCGATATCCTCCGCAATTTTTGTGAGCTCAGAGGTCGCGTATTCCTCAACGTCGGGCCATTTGTTTTTGAACGCGGCCGAAGCGGCGGTGACCATTTGCTTGAGTAACTGGTTTGTGTCGATTGCCATGGAAGTGGTGGGATGAGGTTAAGTGGATTATTTTTCGCCGCGCTTTTTCGCGAGTTCGAGTTTCAGAATGGCTCCGGTGCTGGCGTTGAAGGCATTGCGGATCAGCTGAATTTGATCCTTGGGGGCACCGGCCTTTAGGAGCTCGCCCAAAGTGGAGAACGAATCCTTCAGAATGGCGAGTTGCTGCGCGGTGATCTCGTTCTTCGGGTGGGCGTCTGCCCTGATTTGCAGCGAAGTGATCGCGACGGACGTCTTGTCCAGAAAGTCTTGTTCCTCTTTGGTCAGAGTCGGTCCGGGCGGTCGACCGGTGTGTTCGAGCTGGATGAGAAATGTTTCCGTGGATTTTTGCAGCTCGGTGATTCCGACATCGAGCGCTTCATCGTAGGGGGCAATAAGCGTGACCGTTGTGCAGGCGGAGAGGAACAGCGTGAACAGTAGGACGAAAAATCGTGCCCGTTGCGGCACGATGGAATGGCGGGTGGTGATGGTGGTGATCATGGGAAAGTTCCGAGCACTATAGTTGCGTGGCGCGAGTTTAGGGTGATTTTGGCGCAGACCCGGTTGGACCGAAGGGAGCAATAATCTCGTTGAATTCCCCGTCATTTCGCCACGCGTAGAAATCGTCTTCACAGGGGTCAAGCTTGGCGAAGGAGACGAGGAGTTTCCCTGATTCAGGATCGCGTTTCACCAGCTCGCGCAACTCGGTGAGCAAGCGCTGTCGATTTCCTGGGTCTTGTGGCCCACGCTGCGCGTGAACGCAGGCTAAGTTGAACTTGGCCCCGGCATCGTCCGGCGCGAAGGCGAGATATTTTTCGGATGCCTGTTCCGCTTCCTTAAGGCGCGACGAGTCCCAGAGGCAGGCGTAGCCGAGCAGTTTCCAAGTGAGCACCGGGGCATTCGGCAGGGCTTGCAAGAAGGTGAGGTAGGGGATCGCTTCGCGTGGGCGTTCCGCCGTGATCAGTAGGTGGGAAAGGAAGAAAAGCGTCTCAACGTCGTCCGGTTGAAGCATGCGTGCCTGCCGCAGCATCGCTTCCGCTTTGGGGATTTCATCGGCGACATAGTAGGCTTTCGAGTACGAGCGCAGCGCTTCCAGACTCAGTAAGTTCACCAAGGTCGGGTCGATGTTTTTGGCCGACTCAAAGTCTTTTAAAACTTTTCTGATACACTCGAGATTTTTGGGGTCAGTGGTCGGTCGCGTGCCGGCTTCTGCCAGTGAAACCTTCACGTTCAGGGTAAGAGCCGATAGGCGCTGGTTCTGCTCGGCCAATTGCTGTTTTTTTGAAAGCTCCGGATTAAGGAGATACTGTTTATTCATGTACATGAACATGAATCCGGCCGTGCCGTAGAACCCGATCAGGCACGAGACGAGCCCGACCGTTTGCTGGCCGCAGGACTCGGCGAGTGAACTTAGCACGGTGATGATGACCCCGTTTTTGGATTGAGTGAGGTCACTCAGGGCAAATCCGCCGATCACGCCATTTACGGCCGTGGCGATGCCGCCGAATATTTCTTTTTCTTCTCCGACGGCACCGAAGACAAATCCGGCAAACGTGCCCAGTCCGAAGGCGGCAGCCGCGACCATTAACAAGGTATAGATTTGGCCGTAGGGTTTGCCCACTTGCGCCAGTTCAACGCTTTGAATGATTACAACCCAGAGGACGACGAGGCAGGCTACTGCTACGACGATGCTGAGCAGAGTATTCATTCTGGCAAAAACACCCTGCCCGGAAGCACGCAGCGTCGCCATCACTTCAGCCGCGATCCCTCGACCACCTGAGACCGGCACGGCGGAATCGTTTTTTGCAGGCCCACTGCCGTCAGGTTTGGTTTCCGCTGTTTCGTCTGGCATAAGACCTCCTCGGCCGAATTGATTGTGAGCGGCGGTTAGAGTTTCAGGAGTTTGTCAAGTTGCGGCTTGATGAGGGCGAGATCAATGGCTTCGCGCACGGCACCGCCAATCAGCCACGGGGTGATGCCGGCTTCTTTCATGATCTCGTGCGAACGGTCCCGAATCTGGTCGCGGATTTTCTCGCGAATAGCGCGATCCATTTTTTCCAGTTTTAGTCCGTCGAGCGCCGGATCGATCACGCCCAGCGGTTCCGGCGTAAAACGAATCGGGCCGAGCTTGTCCGGATTTTTAAGAAACTCCTGCGCTTTTTTCCGGCCGACTTCGTAGTCGTGCTCGCGATACTGCCGGTCAAAAAATCCGGCAAACGCAAACAGCTCGGAACTCGCCAGCTCACTGTTGTCGGCGGTGATTCCATAGATGACCATCTCGTCGCGGGTGGCGAGGTTCGCGGCGGTTTCGAGCGTGAGCAGGGTGTCGACGAAGATGTCGGCCGCGGAGGTGTCGGGGGCGGCTTTGCCGCTCTTTTTCGATAAGCTTGTGTATTCCGATTGAAATTGGATCGCCACACGCTTTCTGGCATCGGGCAGTGTCTCATCGGGATTTCCGGAAAAAAGCAGCGGCAGAAGCGCCGCGGTCGCAGGCTTGAGGTCGCCGGGTTTTAGCGAGCCGTTGAGGAAGGTTTTGGCGAGTTCTGCGGCCCGTTCATTGAACAGGGCGACCTTGTCGTTGATGTGCTCGGCGGTGATCCAGTCCTGGAAACGACCTTGATCGAAAATCGACGCGACGAGGCGCAGGGCGGTTTCCCGATAGTTGGCTTTGCCGGCGTTGAAGTCGGAGTTTGCCGTGGAAGTTTTCGCTCCGGGCGACACATAAAGATAAAATCGGTTGGCGACATCGAGGTGATGATCGATCTCATCGACGAGATTCTTCGCCAACCCCAGGGGTTCGTTCTGGAAGGTGCCGCCATCGGTGTAGGCAAACGACTGGTTTGGTGCGATGTGGGTTTCGAGATTCGTTCTATCCGCGAATTCACTGGCATCGCGATGCACATCGACGACCCGAAACGCGAAGGCGAACGCACCGCACGAGATCGCGGCATTGCGCAACGGCTCCCAGAAAGCCTCAAGGTCGTCGATTGCCGGTTTGTCCGCTTCGACCCACGTGACAAGTTCATCCTGATGGCGGGTGTAGATGAATTTGTTGGGGGTGCCGTCGGGTTTGTCAGGCTTGATGGCCAGACCGTAGTCAATGCCGTTCAAATTGGAAAGGGCGAGCCCCAGGCGGATCAGAGGCGCGGATGCGGGGTGCGTGTCGCGAACGGGATCGACGTGGCTTTGGTAGCGCTGCGTGAGATAGCGTTTTGAAATATCCACGACATGTTGGGACGAGAGAATCGATTTCGTTGGATCGTCACTGGCCTGCATGGCGAGCAGACCATCAATGCTGACGTCGGCCACCCAGGGGCGATAGAAACAATTATCGTGGGCCCCCGTGAGAGCGCCGGCCTCGAAGGCCAGTTTTTGCGCGGCGATCGTGGCGGTCATGCCGCCGGCGGATGCTCCCGTCAGAACGTCGATGAATATTTTCTCCGCGTCGGTAGTCGCTGGGTCCTGGTTATGTTGACCGATGGCGTGAATGATTTCGTAGAGCACTCCGGCTTCGTAGCTGCCGAGGGAGACGGCACCCGAGATGGTGATGGCGAGGCGTTTTGACATGGGATGGCGTGGTTGGTTATCCGTGAAAAAAATGGTGTCGGCGCGTCGGGACGGGGTTGCCGGTGAATTCGGTAATGCACCAAACGTGGCGAAACATCGCTCCGGCGCTGCGTGAATCTGAGGTTGAATTCATGTTTTTTTAACAGCGGGTGCGAAACGCTCTTGGAAATGGGCAGTCGCAAGGGAGATGGCAAATTGGAAGACTACCGGGATTCCTGTAGGAAAATCCCCCTAGGCGAACGCAGCGCCCCTTGCGGGTGCACTGAGTGATTCACGAAATGGACGGCGTTGAAGTTGTCATCGGTGGTCGCGATTTTTTGTGCACCTGGCTGTGGCGATGGCGGAACATCCAATTACGCGAAATCTGTCGGACATAAAGTCTGACCTACATCCAACCACGGACCTCCGCCAAAGACATCAGACCGAGAACACTCGAACTTCCCACGCTGTTTTACGACTTCCGGTTCAATCGGTTTTAAGTGCAGACCCAGTATATTGCGCCGATTGGCTTATTCGTTTGCTTGTTTTTGAGTCGTTTCGTCGATTTTCTCTTCTTCCAATTATGGTTAACGGTATCCGCGTGAAAGTTTGTGGAATCACATCGCTGGTTGACGCCGAGGCGGCGCACGCGGCGGGTGCCGACTATTTGGGGTTTATTCTTCATCCGCTGTCACCCCGGCACATCACTTTGGATGCCTTCAAGGCGCTGCTGCCGGGATTGCCCGCGCTTAAAAAAGTGGCCGTCATTGTTTACTCGTCGCCCGATGATCTGGAACGCGTGAAGGATGTCGGCTTCGATTACGTGCAGGTGCACTTTCCCAACGAAACAGCGTTTTTTGAAGTAGCGATGTGGACGGATATTATCACGCCGGATCGGCTGTGGCTCGCTCCGCGGATTCGCCCAGGAAAGGAGCTCGATGTGGCTTTTGTGCCGCTCGCGGACACCTTTGTCCTTGATGCCTATCATCCCACTAAAATGGGTGGATCCGGTGAGGTCGGCGACTGGGCGGCGCACGCATGGCTGACCGAGAAATTTATCAAGGTGACCTGGGTGCTCGCGGGAGGCCTGAACGCCGAGAACATCGTCGCGGCCATTGCGGCGTCGAAGGCGAAACTCGTCGATGTAAACAGCGGCGTGGAAGCCTCACCAGGCATCAAGGATCACGCCAAACTCAAGGCGTTTTTCGAGGCCCTGAAGCAAATCCCTGTTCCCGTGGCCTGATTGGATTTTCGAGTGAGCGATGATGCTCTGCCCACTCGAAAGCACTATTGGCCGACTTACTTCGCGTAGCCCTTCGGGCGTGCTTTGTGCCAGCGCCAAGCGGTCTCGATGATGGGCTCGATAGTCTGGAATTTCGGGGTCCAGTTGAGCTCGCGCTTTGCCTTCGAAGCGTCGGCGTAAAGCGCGGGTGGATCCCCGGCGCGGCGCGGCGCAAAGGTGGCTGGCACCTTGAGACCGGAAACTTTCTCGACGGCCTTGATGACATCGAGAACGGACGTGGGATTGCCCGTGCCGAGATTGTAGAAGAGTTGCGTGCCGGGTGCGGCGAGCTTGTCGAACACGGCGATGTGCGCACGGCTGAGATCGTCCACGTGCACGTAATCGCGGAGACACGTGCCGTCCGGGGTAGGGTAGTCGGTGCCGAAAACCTTTAATGGGTTACCTGTCCCCATGGCTGCCCAAATAGCGAGCGGGATGAGGTGGGTTTCAGGATTGTGATCTTCGCCGATGGCACCGTCTTCGGCCGCGCCGGCCGCATTGAAATAGCGGAAGGCGGCGAAGCTGAGCCCGTAGGCGTGGGCAAAGGCCTTCAACATATTTTCCACGTCGAGCTTCGTCTGGCCGTACGGATTGATCGGAGCCTGCGGGAGGTTCTCGGTCATCGGCATCTTTTCCGGCACGCCATAAGTTGCGCAGGTGGAGGAAAAGACGAATTTCTTCACGCCGTGCTTCAGCATCGCCTCAAGCAAAGTGAGGGTGGCGGCGAAATTGTTTTGATAATATTTCAGCGGATCGGTGACGGATTCGCCTACGTAGGCGTAGGCGGCGAAATGCATCACGACGTCGATACGCTCAGCGGCGAAGATGCGATCAAGTGCGGCAGGATCCGACAAGCTGGCTTCGTGAAGCTTGACGCCCGTCGGCAGAGCGGCGCGGTGTCCATACACGAAATTATCCAGCACCACGGGCTCATGCCCCGCAGCCAGCAATTGGCGAACGCAATGACTACCGATATAACCGGCTCCGCCGGCGACGAGGACTTTCATTGGCCATACTTATATTGCTTTTAGATTTACGTTGGCTAGGCAATTCTGGTTTCCCTACGCAAAGCGCATGAAGCAAACCCGCATCGTCATTACTGGTATCGGGCTCACTGCCCCCAATGGTAACTCCCTCACCGAGTTTCGGCAAAATTTGCTGGCCGGAGTCTCGGGAATTACGACGATTGACGTGCGTTATATGGGGCGGCACCCGGCCGGCATGTGTACTTTTGACCCACTCAAGTACCAAAAGAAAAAAGACGTGCGCATCGGCACGCGGGTCGGCGGCATCAGTATTTATTGCGCGCGCGAAGCTTTGGCCGACAGCGGTTTCAAACTGGATGAGAGCGACAAGAGCCGGGTTGGGATTTATCTCGGCATCACGGAGCACGGCAACGTCGAGACAGAGCAGGAGGTTTTCAATATCAGCCAATTCAAGTACGACACGAAATTCTGGTCGCATCACCACAATCCGCGCACGGTGGCCAATAATGCCGCCGGTGAAGTGTCGTTGAATCTCGGGATCACGGGGCCTGCCTACACCATCGGCGCAGCTTGCGCCGCCGGTAACATGGGGCTCATCCACGCCGCGCAGATGTTGCGCTTGGGCGAAGTTGATTTTGCCTTCGCGGGCGGCGTGAGCGAGAGCCCGCAAACTTTTGGTATTTTCGCCGGATTTAAGAGCCAAAACGCCTTGGCGGTCCACGAAGATCCCACCAAAGCCAGCCGTCCGTTCGACAAAGCGCGCAATGGCATCGTTATTTCCGAAGGCGGCTGCATCTACACGATCGAGCGGCTGGAGGACGCACAGGCGCGGGGGGCCAAAATCTACGGCGAGATTGCCGGTTATTGCGTAAATTCAGACGCCACCGATTACGTGCTGCCGAACCCGGAGCGACAGGCGCAATGCGTGCGCAAAGCGATTGCGAATGCTGGGATGACCGTGGAAGACATCGATCTCGTCAACACCCACGCGACCTCGACGCCGCAAGGTGACATTCAAGAATGTCTGGCAATTGCCGAAGTATTCAAGAGTCGCAGTACTCCGCCGCACATCAACAACACCAAGAGCTTTATTGGTCATACGATGGGCGCCGCTGGAGCACTTGAACTGGCGGGTAATCTGCCGAGCTTCGACGACCTCATCATCCATCCCACCATAAACATCGATAACCTTGACCCCCAGTGCGATATCCCAGGCTTGGTCATCAACCAACCGAAGGTCGCAAAACGAGTTTGCGCTATCCTCAATAACTCTTTTGGTATGTTGGGAATTAACTCGACCCTGATCATCAAGCGTTTCGCTGCCTAATACATCTCCGCCCACTCTCATGACGAAAGACAATTGTAAGAAGCTGGTTATCGACATCATTTCCGACATCGCACCGGATGAAGACTTGAGCGCGATCAAGCCAGAGATTCGTCTGCGGGACCAGCTCCAGCTCGATTCGATGGATTTCCTCGATATCGTCATGGAATTGCGCAAGCGCCACGGCATCGAAGTGCCCGAGGCTGATTATGGTCAGCTCGCTTCGCTTGAAAGCTGCGCGGATTATTTGACGCCGAAGTTCGCCGCCAAGGCTTGAACTGAGTTTATCCCGGCGACCGGGAGTTCGCTGGAACTCGGCGCATGAAAGACTCCCATTACGATGTAGCCATCATTGGGGCCGGCATGTCCGGACTCGCTGCTGGCATCCGTCTGGCCCACTTTGGCCGCAAGGTTTGCATCTTCGAGCGCCACAATGCTCCGGGCGGACTCAATGGATTTTATAGCATTGCCGGACGGAAATACGACGTGGGCCTGCACGCGCTGACGAACTACGTCGCCCCCGGCGTGAAGGGCACGCCACTCGGGAAATTGCTTCGCCAATTGCGGATTGAGCGCGAGGAATTCGCGCTGCGCCCGCAAAAACAATCGCGCATCGCGTTTCCTGATTGTTCGCTGAAATTCACCAATGATTTTTCCGTGCTCGAAGCCGAGGTCATGGCGAATTTTCCTCGCCAAGCCGACGGTTGGCGCGCCCTCGTGCAGGCCGTGCGGACGTTTGATGATGTCTCACTCGAGGCGAAACCACTGTCGGCCCGCGAAGTTGTCGCACAGCATTTGAGCGACCCATTGCTCATCGATATGATTTTCTGCCCGCTGATGTATTACGGCAGCGCGCAGGAGCGGGACATGGAATTTGGGCAGTTCGTCATCATGTTCAAGGCACTCTTTCTCGAAGGATTTGCCCGGCCGCTGGATGGAGTGCGCGTAATCATCCGCGTCCTGTTGGAAAAATTCCGCGCCGCCGGCGGCGAGCGCCGCATGAAATGTGGCGTGGCTAAAATCATC
Source organism: Verrucomicrobiota bacterium (assembly GCA_025362555.1). Lineage (GTDB taxonomy): Bacteria > Verrucomicrobiota > Verrucomicrobiia > Opitutales > Opitutaceae > Lacunisphaera. The sequence continues at coordinate 2,493 of JANYFP010000157.1, read as the reverse complement.
GAGGAGCAGGGCAGGGTGGCGCACCTTATTCTCGAAAATGGCGAAGAAATCACGGTCGGTCAGGTTATTTCCTCCATCGGGTTTGCCGAAACGATGCAACTGTGCGGACCGACTCAACAGGTGGCTGCCGAGCGCAACACCGGGACACTTTCGTACGCGGAAACCATCAGCGTTTATAACCGCGAGCCGGCGACGTGGGGCTGGGGCGATGACACGATTATTTTCTTCAACGATTCTGATCGCTTCGATTATTCGCAGGCCCGGGCCCAGGTCGATTTGCGCAGCGGAGTAATCTGTTTGCCCAATAATTTCGAGTACGGTGCGGAGCATTTGCCCGAGGGAATTTTTCGTGTCACGGCGCTCGCCAATTACCAATTGTGGGCGCACGTGCCGGAGGCAACTTATCAGGCGGACAAACAGCGTTGGTATGGCGAAATTATCCGCAGCGCCCGGCGGTTTTTACCGGCAGTCGACGATGCCGTGCTGGCTGACGCGCAACTCGCGACGGACATGTTTACTCCGCGCACGATTCGGAAATTCACGGGACACCTCAACGGCGCGATTTACGGCGCGCCGCACAAAATCCGCAATGGACGCACGCATCTGGAAAATCTCTATCTCTGCGGCACGGATCAGGGTTTTCTTGGTATCATCGGCGCCATGCTCAGCGGGATTTCGATGGCCAATTATCATGTCCTGCAGGGCAACGCGGCCCGCAGTTGAAAGAAGCCGGGATTTTCCAACGGCTTTTGCCTTGCTGGCAGTGAACGGAAATCTATGTCCTTCACTCTATGAATCCAGCAAAGCTCGTCGGCATCGGCCTTGTCATCCTCGTCCTGGTGATCGCAGGATCGCAATCAACCTACGTGGTTGATCCTGGATTCCGCGGCGTCGAAGTCACTCTCGGCAAAGTTAGCACTGCTTTCAAACCGCAGGGCTTTGGCAGCAAGACTCCGTTCGTCACGACCATCATTTCAATTCCGGTCCGGCAATTGACCAACGCGTTGTCGACGGATTGTTATTCGTCCGATTTGCAACAAGTGCATGTCTCGCTGCGCGTGCTCTATCGAATTCCCGAGGCGTCCGTGGTGAAGATCTACAGTGAATATTCCGGCGACCCCTTTGACAGCCTGATTGCGCCTCGCGTACAGGAAGCACTCAAGGAAGTCGCGGCGCTACAGAGTGCTGAAATGATCGTGAAGAAGCGCGAAGACATTAAGGTCAAATCGCTCGCCGCGGCGCGGGAGAAGATCGGATCGATCTTGATTTTGGAGGACTTGGTCGTCGAAAACATTGTGCTCTCCAAGGAACTTGAGACCGCCATCGAATCGAAAATGGTGCAGGAGCAAGAGGCGGCGAAGGCACGTTTCACACAGCAAAAGGCGCAGATCGAGGCCGACACCGCCATCATCCGGGCCAAGGGCGAGGCTGAGGCGATTCGGATTCGCGCTGAAGCGATCCGGGACAACCCCGGCCTGATCCAATTGCAGATCGTGGAAAAGTGGGATGGTCGTTCACCACTCGTGATCGGCGGCGGCTCCGGTGAATCCGGCGGCGCCAATATTTTGTTGCCCCTGAATTTGCCAGCCACCGGCTCACCGCGAAAATAAGTTATGCCTACCGGCCGTCGTTTAGTCGCATACATCATTGCACTACTCATTTTGGGTGTGATCTGCCTGCTGTTTCCCAGGGCGCTGGCGTTTGTTGAGCTCGCCGCGAGGGAATTGCGCTATCTGTGGTGGCTAATCCTCATCGCCGCGTTCGGCATTTGGCTGGCGTTCTCTGCCAGCGCCAAGAAGTAGTTTAATCGCGGGTTAATCGCTCACCGAGAGTGGGGTAGAACGCGGCCTCCGGACGCGTTTCGTAGCTCTCGCACTGCACCAACCCGCCCTGAGGTCGGGTTCCACTTTTCAGCGTCCACTGATTGTGACTGGAGCGATTTTTCAACCTGAATGGACCCGGCTGAGGGCCGCGCAACGGCGTGGATCGATCCAATTGTAGGTCGGGGTTTAACTGAACGAAGATGTCAGGCGTTCCTATGTCGCCAAGCCTATGGCGGACAAGAACGGCCGACCCTACCTCGGACAAGACTGTACTGGTTCCTCGCTACTTCCAGTGGGTAGACCTACAAAACAGAATCAAAAATTCGGAGGTTCTAACCGCTCATTGGATTCATCAAGGGATGAATCTTTGAAAGTGCGGCTTTGCCTAATCGTCTCTGCCCATGGACTTTTGGGGCCTGCTAATCGCATGCAGAACACATCAGTCAGCGATCAGCCGACTCCCCGGAACACACAGCGAAGACGATGAGTCGAAGGGGTATTCTAACGTTTCGCTTATCGGCGAAACTCATTAGCGGTCACCTCCTCCGGCTTGGGTTTGGGCGAAGCTCATTTTGCCATCACCCAACGAAAATAGCGAAAAACCACTGTACCGCCATTTCTGTCGAAATCCGATTTTGGATCGAAAAAAACTTCCGCGTTGCGCTTTGCA
>JANYFP010000151.1 GCA_025362555.1 Verrucomicrobiota bacterium | reverse complement strand
GGCCGCCGGGGCGATGGCGAACGCTACACGCAGGCTGAACTCACGCTGCTTGAGTCCACGTGCATGCAAATCGCGGTCAACCTCCGCGCCCGCCAACTCGAACGGCGCGCGAGTCAGACCGAGAAACTTATTTCCCTCGGCACGCTGGCGGCGGGGCTGGCTCACGAGTTGCGGAATCCGCTGGTTTCGATCCAGACCTTCGCGGCGTTGCTGAAGGAGCGCGGGACCGATTTGGACTTTCAACAGGAGTTCAGTGCCATCGTGCAACGCGACGTGAACCGCATCGCGAGCATTGTGGAAAACGTGGCGTCGTTTGCCGAGAGCAACCGGGTGCAAATGGGGCCGGTCAGTTTGTCGGAAGTGCTGACGGCGGCGGCGGAGATTGCGCGCCCCGAGTTGCAGCGCTGCAATGTGGAACTGGTCATGCCCGCCTCCGAGGCACCGCGCGTGACGGCTAATTTCAGTCAGTTGCTGCAGGTGTTTCTCAACTTGGTGCAGAACGCCGGACAGGCCATGGAGGGCAGGCCGGGCAGCCGGTTGTCCATCGGTTTCGAGCTGCAGGCGGGTGCGCCAGAGCCAATGTTGTGCGTGAGTCTGACGGATAATGGACCGGGCATTGAGCCGGCGCTTCTGCCGCACATTTTTGATCCATTCACGACGACCAAATCCACGGGGGAGCGGCGCGGCAAGCACGGCATGGGCCTGGGCCTGGCCATTGTGAAACGCATCGTGCAGCATCATCACGGAGAAATTCAAGTCACCAGCGCACTCGGCGAGGGCACGACTTTCCGGGTCTATTTGCCGTCCGTGGCCTGAGGTTATGACGCCGCCCACCACCCAGATGACGCTGACCGGACCAAGTGCACTGCGCTCGCTCGCTCGTGCGTTCATGCACTTTAATGAATTCGATCGTTTCGTGCAGGGATTGCAGGCCGCGCTGGATCAGTCCGGGCATTTCGGGCAGCTGACGATTCAGGTTGGGCCGACTTCGTCAGGCGCGGCGGGTCAATTTGCCGCAGATGCGCTCGTGCTCCCCTTGGCGACTGGCGTGGCGCAGCTCGGTACCTTGCAGGTGACGCCCGGTGGCGAGTTCCGGCAATTTGGTCCGGAGGATTTGCATTTGATGTCGGGGTTGGCGGAATTTCTTTCCGTCGCACTTCTGCAGTCGCGGCGGATGGAAGCGGCGGAAAAAAATCCAGAGCTGTTTCGGTTTTTATTAAACCAAGCGCCCGTGGGTATCGCGGCCTATCGGGCAAATGAGGAACTGATCATCGCAAATGAACTTGCGGTTCGATGGCTCGGAGGTAGCGGGGTGCCGTTTGCACAGTTGCAGAAAAATTCTGGCGGATTCCATCTGCGCGCCAGCGGCAAATTAATCTATGGTGAGGCACGGCGGGCGGAGAAAGTGGCGGAGGGCGATTGGATCGTGGTATTGCAGGATCTCACGGCGGAACAGGCGCGGTTGTTGGAATGGGTAAAGCGGGAAACTTACCGGGCCTTGGCCGAGAGCGGGCGAATCGGTTTTGCTTTTATTGAGAGTGCGCAACTGCAGGATGGGGTGTTGTGCCGGTTGCCGGCATTGCGTGCGGCGTTGCTGCCGGGTGAGATCGCGGGGCCCTACGATGCACACCGTGTCGGCGTTGTCCTGCCGGGTTTGGATGGACTCGCGTTGCGCGCCCGTCTGCGGAAATTGAGAGGTGTTTTTGGCGATACGGCCGGTTTGAGGCTCGGTTACTCTGAACTTGGCCGCGACGGCCGGACGCCGGAATCGCTCCTGGAATCGGCGTTGCAACGCGCCGGGACGTACGAAGAGAATCTGCGCCCGGTGCTATTGGTGCACGATGACAGTGCCGCAGTGGCGGATACGTTTTCCCTCGTGCTGGGCAAAGAATTCCGCGTGGTAAAAAGTATCTCGCCGGAACGGACGCGCGAGTTGTTGGCCAAGGAAGTGTTCGACGGATTTGTCACCGAAATCGAATTGCGCAACGGGGTGAGTGGTGTGGACCTCGTGCGCTATGCGCGTGAAAAACAGCCGGGCATCCGGCCATTTCTCACCACGGTTCAGCGGGTTCGCTACGGACTGCCTGCGGGCGTGGCGGAAGTCGGCGCGGTGGTACTGGAGAAGCCGTTTGATGTGGCCACGCTGACGCAGACGATGCGCGCCAAGCTGTTGGATTAGGGCACCGCGACGCCGCGCGGATCAGAGCGCGAGCAAGCTCGCTGCCTACGATTGGCACTGCGCGCAAAGCGGTTGGATTAAGTGGCCGCGACGCCGCGCTGGAAGAGCTCGGTGATGATGTCTTCGAGCGGCACATCCTGAATGGTGATGTCGTCGACCGCTCCGTGGCTGAGGATTTGTTGGAAAACGCCAGTGACATGTTCGCTCGGCACATGCAGCACGATTTCGCCCTCATCGCTGATCTTGACGGTGCCGTGCAGCGGTTTCCATTCGGCGGTGAATGGGTTGCCGCCTTTGGCGTCGCTCAAGCTGGGGCGGGGCTTGAATTTGATGATGCGCTGGCGGTCCCCCGCGCCCGTGATGCGGTCGAGGTTGCCGTCGTAGATTTTTTTGCCGTGGTCGATGACGATGACGCGCTCGCAGAGGTGCGAGATGTCGGCCATGTAATGACTCGTCAGTAAAATCGTCGTCTTGTAGCGGCGGTTGTAGTCGCGGAGAAAATCGCGCACCGATTTTTGCGAAATGACATCGAGCCCGATCGTGGGTTCATCAAGGAAGAGGACGCGCGGCCGGTGGAGGAGCGCGGCGATGAGTTCCATCTTCATGCGTTCGCCGAGCGAGAGTTCACGCACCATGACATTGAGTTTGGGGCCAACGGCGAGCAGGGTGACGAGTTCGTCGAGCGTGGCTTTGAATTGATCCGCAGGCAGCCCGTAGATGGCGCGCAGGAGATTGAACGATTCGATGGCCGGCAAATCCCACCACAGTTGGTTTTTCTGACCGAGCACGAGGGCGAAGAGACGGCGGTAGGCGTTTTCGCGTTTGGTCGGATCGTAGCCGGACACGCGGGCGGTGCCGCTGGTGGGAAAAATTAAACCCGAAAGCATCTTGAGCGTGGTCGTTTTACCGGCGCCATTGGGGCCGAGAAAGCCGACGAATTCGCCTTCCTTAATGCTGAAGCTGATGTTATCGGCCGCGCGGGTTTCCTCGAACTCACGCCGGAAAAGACCTTTCACGCCGCCCCAAAAACCAGGCTTTTTCTTGTAGGTGCGGAAGACGCGGGTGAGGTTTTGAACTTCAATCATGGAGGCCGCGAATCAACACGGTTTGAGCACGAAGGCAACCGTGTCTTGCTGAGGGCGCAGGATTAACGCCGGAGTTGGTAAGGCTCGTGCTTGAGGTAAGCCATGCCCAAGCCCGCCAGCGCACCTGTTACTTTGATTTTAAGCGCGATGCCCTCTGAGATTCGCCTGATCCAGTCGCAATTAAAGCAGGCCAAGCCCGGTAAACTCGCCTGCTTTCCGTATGTGGCAGGCCGGTTGCGCGGACGACGCGTGGTCACGACGGTGACCGGGGTGGGGGTGACGAATGCCGCGATGGTGACGGCGCTGTTTGTGCATTCATTTCGTCCGGCGGAGGTATTGGTTTCGGGGACCGGTTCACGTTTTAATCCGCGAATTCGCACGGGCGATGTGGTGATTTCAACCTCTACCATTCATCACGCGGCTGGCAGCCTGACCGATCGCGGTATGCTTTACCGCAAGGTTCGCGGTCCACTGGCGGGTCAGATGACGCATTGGGCTTACAAACCGGATGCGCGGTTGTTGAAACTCGCGCGGGCTTCGGTTGCCGGTTATGCCGCCGAATCGATTTCCGTCGATGGCGTCACCTATCAGCCGGCGGTTGTGACTGGAGTGGTCACGGCCAGCGATTTGTTCGGCGTGTCCGATGAGAAAATCGCGGACATGAAGGCCAAGCTCAATCCGGACATTATGGAAATGGAAAGTGCGGCCATCGCGCAAGTGTGCACGCAACTGGGCGTGCCTCATCTGGTATTCCGGGCTGGCAGCAACCGCACGCAGTCTAATCCGGGGACGGCGTACCGTAAACTTGGTCAGACTGCGGCCGCGGCGGCCGCGCGGTGGACCGTGTATTTTGCCGGGTGTCTCGCGGCGCAAAGGAGCGCGATATGAAACTCTTTTCGCCTGGTGATCGGGAGGGCTTTGTTGTGGCCTTCGTAAATAATTTGGTGCAGTTGCTGATTCTCGCTCCGCTGTGCAGCGGTGTACTCGGGTTTTCCCCTGAACTTATTTATGGCCGGATTCTGCCGGGCGTCGCGATTTCTTTCCTGGTGGGAAATTTGTTTTATGCGTGGCAGGCCTTGCAACTGGCCAAGCGCGAAGGGCGCACGAATGTTTGCGCGTTGCCGTATGGCATCAGCACGCCGGGACTTTTTGCTCACGTGTTTCTCGTGATGTTGCCGGCGAAACAGTTGGCGTTAGCGCAGGGGATCGCCGACCCCGAGCGCTTTGCGTGGCATGCCGGATTGGTGGCGTGTTTGCTCGGTGGCGCGTTGGAATTCGGCTGCGCTTTCTTTGCGGCGAAAATTCGCCAGCACACCCCGCCGGCCGCCATGCTCGCCACGCTCGCGGGAGTGGGGTTGGGGTTCCTCGGACTGGCTTTTCTTTTTCAGGCTTTTGCCGCGCCCGTCGTCGGACTCGTGATGTTGGTGCTGGTTTTTGTGGTGTTTTTTGGACGCGTCAAATTCCGCGGCGGGTTGCCCGCGACACTGGTGCTGCTCGTCGTGGGCACGGCGCTCGCGTGGGCGACGGGACTCGCGCCGGTCGGCGGTCCCGACGTGGAGCCGCTGGCGCATTTCCGTTTTTATGTGCCGATGCCGGTGCTGGGCGAGTTGTGGGCGGCATTGCACGGTGGTCACATCGTCGCGTATCTTTCTGTCGTAATACCGATTGGGCTTTTAGGAGTGCTCGCGTCGCTGCAAAATATCGAGTCGGCGGCAGCGGCCGGGGATAATTATCCGGTGCGACCCAGTTTGGTGATCAATGGTCTCGGCACAATTGCGGCGGCGTGTTTCGGTTCGCCGTTTCCTTCATCGATTTATATTGGCCATCCGGCGTGGAAAAAACTTGGCGCGCGCGCCGGGTATTCCGTCCTGAATGGAATTGGCATTACTTTAATTTGTCTGACTGGCGCCATGGCAGCGTTGACGTGGTTGATTCCGGCGGAGGCGGGCATCGCAATTATTCTGTGGATCGGAATTATTATTACAGTGCAGGCTTTTGAGGTGACGCCGGTGCGGCATTTTCCGGCAGTGGTTATCGGGCTGATGCCGGCGGTCGCGGCGTGGGTGATGCTCGTGGTCAAGACCACGCTCGGCGCGGCCGGGGTAGGCGCACCCGGTGGACCGGTTTTGGGTCTGCCGCTGGTGAAAGCGGCGCACGCGGCGGGCGCGTTTATTGGCGGCGGTTTCGCGTTGGAGCAGGGGTTTCTTTATTCCGCGATGATTTGGTCGGCGATGACGGTTTGCATCGTTGATCGGCAGTGGAGCCGTGCGGCGGGGTGGAGCGCGGTCGGTGCAGTGCTCTCGTTGTCGGGGCTGATGCATTCGTACGCGTTGACGGGGCGGGACACAGTGATCGATCTGCCGGTGCTCTCGTGGTTAAGCGGCCGATGGGTGCCGGGACAGGCTTTGTTTCCAGCGAGCGGTGCGGCCTTGGGCTACGCCTTGGCCACGGTGATTTTTCTGCTCGCG